>JANMFP010000481.1:0-5945 GCA_031378135.1 Variovorax sp.
CGCTGGCAAGCACGCCGGACAGCACACCCGTGAGGTGCGCAGCCTGCACCACGGCGAAACCCCAGCTTGCATCCATGCGAAGAGGCGCTGTCCAAGCGGCCTCCCAAATCAGCTTAGCCAACATCACGATTGCAAGCAATATACCCAGCACTGAAAAATGCTTGTTTGCTCCTATATCAATAGCTGCTCGCGCAGTGATGATGCCGGCCAAGGCATGACTTAAGCCTGAAAATCCAGAATAAAACTGAATCTGCGGCCACAGCAACAAACCGAGATGCACCACAGGCCAAGCAAGCAACAGTGCAAGCGCATCAGAGCGCCTAACTTCCACAAGCTGCCCAAGCACGCTGAGACAAAACAGCGCGAGCAGATTCGCCAACAAATGCGTATCGCTTAAATGCGTGAGGCCCGCTGTCCACAAGACCCAAGGCTGCGCGGTCCATGTATCAGCACGCCAGCGCATCGCAATTTGTGCCTCTACAGGCAGCAGCCAAACGACGATGCAAAGCCCAGCCAAGGCGGCGCAAAGGCCGCTCCATGCCATGGATTTTGAGCTACGCAACTTTGCTCTGCACCATGTCACGGTCAACATCACGCCCTGTACCATGCCCCGTACCATGCCCTGTACCACGCTGGGTGAGCTTGCGCCACCAGCCACCAGAGATGCCCGCTTTGAAGTCGTCCACGTAGGTGAACACTGCTGGAATCACGAGGAGCGACAGCAAGGTGCTGGTGATCAGCCCGCCAATCACGGCCACACCCATCGGCGAGCGGAAGCTGCCATCAGCAGCTCCCCAACTCAGTGCAATCGGCAGCATGCCCGCGCCCATGGCAATCGTGGTCATCACAATCGGCCGAACGCGCTTGTGGCAAGCATCTAGCAACGCTTCGGTACGGCTCATGGGCGGCTCAGCAGCTTGCGTCTCGGTGGCAGGGCGGCCGCGCATGGCTTCAATCGCGTATTCGACCAACAGAATCGAATTTTTCGTGGCGACACCCATGAGCATGATCAGGCCAATGAGCGATGGCATGGAGAAACTCTTACCGCCCACCAGCAGCGCAACGAATGCGCCACCGAGTGAGAGCGGCAGTGCCACCAAAATCGTGAATGGGTGCAAGAAATCTTTGAAGAGTAAGACCAGAACGATGTAAATGCACAGCACTGCAGTGAGCATAGCTAGGCCAAAGCTGGCAAAGAGTTCGCCCATCACCTCCGCATCGCCAATCACCACTTGCTTCACGCCAGCTGGCAGGTTTTGAATCGCGGGCAGCTTATCGACGGCCGCTGTCACATCGCCTAGCGGCAAGCCTGAGAGCTCCACTTCAAATTGCACGTTACGCGCACGATTGAACCGATCAATCACAGCCGGGCCACCCGCCAGCTCAATGCTGGCCACTTGGCTCAGCATCACCGGCCCGCGTGCGCCGGGCACCATCAGCCGCTCCAGGGAGGAAATATCATCACGCGCATCGTCTGACAAGCGCACAACGATGGGGATTTGGCGCTGCGCTAGATTGAGCTTGGGCAGCGCAGAATCGTAATCACCCACGGTAGCAATACGCAGGGTTTCGCCAATCGAGGCGCTGGTCACACCCAAGTCGGCCATTCGCGCAAAATCGGGTCGCACCGTCAATTCAGGCCGCACCAAGGAGGCACTCGATGCCACTGAGCCTAAGCCAGGAATGGTGCGCAAGTCGCGTTCTACTGCCGCGGCGGCGGCAGCCAGCGCGAGCGGATCATCGCCTTGCAGCGCAAGAATATATTTCTCGCCCGAGCCACCCAAACCAACCTTACTTCGCACGCCGGGCAAATTTTCGAGTGCTTTACGGATGTTGTTTTCAATGCCTTGCTTACGTGGGCGGGTGCCGCGGTCGGCCAGCAAAATCGTGAGTGTGGCTTTGCGCGCTTCAGCGCCGCCACCCGGAGCAAATGGATCTGTACCTGCAGCGCCGCCGCCAATCGTGGTGTACACCGATTTCACATGCTCGACCTTGCTAATGAGCAAGCGCGCAGCCTCTGCAGCCACTTTGGTCTCCGTGAGTTTTGTGCCTGGGGGTAACTCAAGATTGACCTGCGTTTGGCTGTTGTCATCCGGCGGGATAAAGCCCGTGGGCAGTAGCGGAATCAAAAACAGCGAGCCGATAAAAAATGCGAGCGCCGCAACCACAGTGACTAAGCGGTGCTTCAAGCACCAGCGACTGGTGCGCATGTACCACTGCATCAGCTTGCTATCTTTTTCTACATGACTCACCACAGGCTTCAAGATATAAGCAGCCATCATGGGCGTGAGCATACGCGCCACGACAAGGGAGGCGAATACGGCAAGCGCGGCCGTCCAGCCGAACTGTTTGAAGAACTTGCCCACGATGCCACTCATGAAAGCAGTCGGTAAAAACACGGCAATCAGCGTGAAGGTAATCGCAATCACGGCCACGCCAATTTCATCGGCCGCTTCCATGGCGGCCTGATAAGGTGTTTTGCCCATGCGCAAATGGCGCACGATATTCTCCACCTCAACAATCGCATCGTCTACCAAAATACCGATCACGAGTGAGAGCGCCAGCAAAGTCACGACATTGATCGAAAAGCCCAAATAATTCATACCAATGAAGGCCGGAATCACAGACAGCGGCAGGGCTACTGCAGAGACGAAAGTGGCGCGCCAATCGCGCAAAAACAGAAACACCACCAGCACAGCCAGCGCTGCACCTTCTGCCAGCAAGGTGAGCGATGCGGCGTATTCTTCTTCCACTGGCGTCACAAAATCGAAAGCCTCGGTGAGCTGCATATCAGGGCGCGCCAGCTTAATCTCCTCCAATGCAGCACGCACTCCCCGGCCCGCTTCAACTTCACTGGCACCTTTGCTGCGCGCTATTTCAAAGCCCACCACGGTCTCGCCGTTGAGTAATGCGGTGGAGCGCGGTTCGGCAATCGTGTCCTGCACAGTGGCTATTTGACCGAGTCGAATTTTTTGCCCATTCACGCCCACGGCCAACTCAATCGCCGCAATCTCGGCGGCAGACTTGACCGTAGCCAGCGTGCGTACAGGCTGCTCACTGCTGCCCAAATTGGTGCGGCCACCTGCAGTTTCCATTTGCACATCACGCAACTGACGCGAGACTGCAGCAGCGCTCACGCCCAACGATTGCATCTTGCTACTGTCCAGTGCAATGCGCACTTCACGGCTCACACCGCCCACGCGAGAGACTGAGCCCACGCCCGGCACAGCAAGCAAGCGGCGCGTGAGTGTGTCGTCCACAAACCAGCTCAGCGCTTCATCATCCATCGATGGAATGCGAATCGTATAAGCCAGCACCGGGCCGCCTGAGATATTGACTTTGCTCACAATCGGATCGCGTAAATCAGCCGGCAAATCCGCCCTCACCTGCTGTACGGCAGAGCGCGTTTCGTCCAGCGCTTCTTGTGTCGGTTTTTCGATGCGAAATTCCGCCGTGATCGTGACCACGCCGTCTTGCACCTTGGTATAAATATTTTTCAAACCTGCTAAAGCTGCAATTGAGTTTTCAATCTTGCGCGCCACCTCGGTTTCAAGCTGCGCCGGCGAGCCGCCTGGCAAGCTGGCGCTGATGATGATGTTGGGCACATCCAAATCAGGGAAGTTTTGCACCTTCATGTTTTGATAGCCCAGCGTGCCGGCAAAGCACAGCATCACAAAAAACATAATGGCAGCAATGGGGTTGCGTATGCACCAAGCGGAGACGTTCATGATGGATCCTTCTTCGTTTTTGCTTGGGGCGAGTTACTTAGCGACAACTCGGACGGTATCGCCATCGGCCAAGAATGCTGCCCCAGATGCCACGAAGCGTTCGCCCGTTTTTGCACCCGAGACAATTTCTACCGCATCGCCACTGCGCTTGCCAGTTTGCAATTTCACTTGAGAGACTTTGTTGTTGGCTTCAATGCGCATCGCATAGGTAAAGCCATCGCGCAGCACGAGCGCTTGTTGAGGCAAGGTGAGCGCGGCAAGGCTGCCTAAATTGAAATCGCCTTTGGCATACATGCCGGCTTTGATATCGGGATGCTGCGGAATATCGACATATACCAATGCGTTACGCGATACAGGATCGACTGTGGGCGCGATCATGCGCACTTTGCCGTTGACTGCCGCGCCACTGGCGGCAACGACAGCAACAGTTGTGCCCGGCTTGATCTTGGCGATCTCGCTGCTGGTCACTTCTGCGCGCCATTCCAAGCGGCCTTGGCGCACCATGCGAAAAAGCTCAGCGCCCGCACCCACGACAGAGCCGACAGTGGCGCTGCGTGCCGAGATGATGCCGTTATCGGGCGCAGTCAGTTGCGCATTGTTGCGACGCACTTGCGCTGCCGCCACTTGCGCTTTAGCGGCTTGCACGCGGGCTTTGGTGGTGACTTCCGCGGTGTTGTACTGCGCGATTTGCTGGGCGGAGAGTGCGCCTGTGCCAGCGAGCGTGGCCGCACGCGCAGCATCGGCGCTGGCAGCTTGCAGGCCAGCCTCAGCTTCTGCCAGAGCGGCTTGAGCTTGCAGCAAATCGGCTTGCACGGTCTCTGCGCTGAAAGTGGCGAGCACTTGGCCTT
This sequence comes from Variovorax sp., assembly GCA_031378135.1. Classification (GTDB taxonomy): domain Bacteria; phylum Pseudomonadota; class Gammaproteobacteria; order Burkholderiales; family Burkholderiaceae_C; genus JANMDU01. Next base: position 4,577 of record JANMFP010000481.1, read on the forward strand.
TGCGCACCACATCGCCCACATTGACTCTCACATCATTGAGTTTCAAGCCATTGACCTCGGCACCAATGCTGGCTTCTTGCCATGCTGTCACCGAGCCATTGGCGCTGAGCTTGACGGCTAGATTGCCACTCGTGGGGCTGACGCTGCTGACGGTGAGCGCGGCTTTGGCGACAGTGCTTGTGGCAGCTGGTGGCGTGCTCTGCGCTTGGGTTTTTGAAGAAAAGAGGCTGATCGCCGGCAAAGATACTGCGCTGATTGCTATCAAAGCGATAGTGATGGGTTGACGATTGAATTTCATAGTCGATGCTTTCAATTTAAATTTATTTCGATGTGGCTGCCGTCGTGGGCCATGTCGCCGTCTGCGTCCAGCCGCCGCCCGTGGCGCGGTAAAGATTGATCCATGCGGCGATGCGCTCGCGCTCTACGGCCAGTTGGTTTTGCTCGGCAAAGAGCGCGGTGCGGCGCGCGTCTTCGAGCTCCACAAGACTCGCCAAGCCCGCGCGGTAACGCGATTGCGTGGCGGCAAGCGATGCGGCATAGCCCTCAGCGGCTGCTTTGGATTGCGTGCCGCGCAAGGCTGTGGCATTCAATTGCACCAAGCTGCTCTCCACCTCGCTGACAGCCAGGCGAGCGCGTGCTCGCAAGCTGATCACTGCTTCATCGTAGGCCGCCACGGCGGCTTCGGTGTTGCTGCGCGTCACGTCTTGATTGGTCAGCGGCAGGCTGAGTGCAATTGGGCCGATGCCCCAAGTCAGGCCTTCGGTGGTGATGCCCATCTGCCGCACGCTACCTGCACCAATGTTGCCGTTTAAGCTGAGCGAGGGATAGCGGCGCGCATCGGCGGCGCGAATGTCCATCGCAGCAGCAGTCACGCTGAGTTGCGCCGCTGCGATATCGGGGCGTTGCGAAAGCAATTGTGCGGGCACTTGAGTGATAGAGTCTGCTATTGGAAACAGAGCGCTTTGTGCAGCTAATCTGCCGCTTTGAGCCTTATTTAACTTTAATTTCTCACGCAGAGCAGGCTCTGCGATGCCGCTGAGCGCCACCAGTGATTTGATTTGCGAATCGCATTGCGCCTGAGTGGCCGTGATTGAATTGGCGGCATCTAAGCTGCTGGCGCGAGCGAGTTGCGCGATGGCGGGGGCAGAAAACCCCGCCTTGGCCGTGAGATCAGCCAGGCGCGCCGTCTCAGATCTCGAAGCGCCATCGCGCTCCAGCAAACTGAGTAAATTTTCGCAATACCGGTAGCCCGTGTAGGCAGCTGCCATGTGCCAATAAACACCAACTAGTCTCACTAGTCACTAGCAGACTCACCACTGTATAGGCCTACACGCCTGTGTCCTACCTGCAGCTGCATCATAACGATTTG
>JANMFP010000484.1:0-3401 GCA_031378135.1 Variovorax sp.
CGCAGCAGTCGTTACAGGTGGTCTTAAATTCGGCATCACAATCGCGCGCGCGAATTGCGCTGCTGTGTGCGGCACCACAGTTTTAAGCGCATCGCCATCGCGCAGATGCACATGCCAATCGTCGGGGCGGGTGATGGTGAGGGTTTGAGTCATGCCGCTATTGTCCTTGATAGCCGCCGCCGCTCGTGTCATTCAGTTCAAGCAACCGCCGTGGATCTGGCTTTGCCAGTCCACTGGCGGTGCCCCTTGAGGGGTAGCGAGCTCTGCTCGCTATGGGGTGGGCGTCAATGCGCCAATATTTTCGAGAGAAAATCTTTCGTGCGCGTCTGGCGATTTTCTGGATGATTGAAAAACTCATCCTTGTTGCAGTCTTCCAAAATATTGCCGCCCACATCGATAAAGATCACGCGGTTGGCTACTTTGCGGGCAAACGCCATCTCGTGCGTCACCACCATCATCGTCATGCCCTCATTCGCAAGCTTGACCATGACATCCAGCACTTCGCCCACCATTTCTGGATCGAGCGCGGACGTTGGCTCATCAAACAGCATCACGATAGGATCCATCGACAATGCACGGGCGATTGCCACACGCTGCTGCTGGCCACCAGAGAGTTGGCCGGGGAACTTGTCTTTGTGCGCCATCAAGCCCACGCGATCAAGCATTTTGAGGCCGCGCACTTTGGCTTCATCGGGTGTGCGATTAAGCACTTTGATTTGCGCAATGGTGAGGTTTTCCGTGACTGATAAATGCGGAAACAATTCAAAGTGCTGGAACACCATTCCCACTTTGGAGCGCAGCTTGGGCAGATCTGTTTTCGAATCGTGAACGCCGATGCCATCCACCCAAATTTCGCCTTGCTGAATCGGCTCAAGCGCATTTACCGTTTTGATGAGCGTCGATTTACCTGAGCCAGAAGGGCCGCAGACCACCACCACTTCACCTTTGTTAATTTTGGTGGAGCAGTTGTTAAGCACCTGCACTTTGCCATACCATTTGGATGCGTTTTTGATTTCAATCATGTGTGTTCTCCAATATTTTTTAAATTCTTGCGATCAGCGGATGATCTGGATTTTTTCTTGCAACTTGCGCGCAGCAAACGAGAGCGCCAAGCACATGAAGAAATACACCACAGCGGCCAGCAAATAAGCCTCCACGGGGCGGCCTAAGTTTTTGCCGGCTGTTTCAAAGCCTTTGAGCATGTCGTAAGCGCCAATCGCATAAACCAGCGATGTGTCTTGAAACAAGATGATGGTCTGCGTCAAAAACACAGGCAGCATATTGCGGAACGCCTGCGGCAAGATCACGAGCTTCATGTTTTGCCCGTATGTCATGCCCACCGCTTGGCCCGCATGCACTTGCCCGCGGGGAATCGACTGAATGCCCGCGCGGACGATCTCCGAGAAATACGCGGCTTCAAAGGCAATGAAGGTGATGATTGCGCTCGTCTCTGCGCCCAGCGGGCGGCCAATCGCAAACGGGATGAGCAAGAAGAACCAAAGCAGCACCATCACCAAAGGAATGGAGCGCATGGTGTTCACATAAGCGGTGGCTGGCAGTGCAAGCCAAGGCTTGCCCGACAAACGCATCAGCGCGAGGATCGTGCCTAAGATGATGCCGCCAATGGTTGCCACAACCGTGAGCCAGATACTGAAGATGAAGCCCTTCCAAACGAAGGGGCCGATCACGCTCCAGTCAAAGAATGCGAAGTCTAAATTTCCCATGATCAGTGTCCTCCGCCCATGCCGCCTGCGGCCACGAAGCCCGGCACAGCAGATTTTTTCTCGATATAACCCATGACGCGGTTCACAGAGAACGCCGAGATCGCATACAGCAAGGTCACCGCCAAATACATCTCCACGGGCCGGCTGGTTTCTTCGCCTGATTGGCGCGCAAAGAAGGTGAGCTCAGCAATCGAGACAGCAAACGCCACCGACGAATTCTTCACGATGTTCATCGACTCAGAGGTGAGCGGAGGAATCACAATGCGCAAAGCCATCGGGAGCAACACATAGCGATAGGCTTGCGGCGTGGTAAAACCCACCGCCATGGCCGCATAGCGCTGACCGCGCGGCAAAGCCTGAATGCCCGAGCGCACCTGCTCGCTGATACGCGCCGAGGTGAAAAAGCCCAAAGCCAAAATCACGAGCACCACAGACGGCACATCTTTGAGTGTTGGGAAGATCGCTGGTATCACGAAATACCACAAGAAAATTTGCACCAAAAGCGGGACGTTGCGGAATAGCTCCGTCCAAGCATTCGCGAGGCGCACCAGCCAAGGCGAATTGGGTAAGGTTCGAAATGTACCCATCAGCAGGCCCATCACGAGAGCCACCACGAGCGCACCAAAAGCCACCATCAGCGTCCAGCCCCAAGCGGACAAAATCCAATTCAAATACGTTTGATCGCCACCCTTGCCGAAGCAGCCGGCGATCATGTCGCCTGATGTGGTCTCTTTACAAAAAATCTGCCAATCCCATGCCATGCGTGTCTCCTTGTTATCAGTCTATTTGTTTGTAGCACGATTGATGCCAAAACAAAACCCCTGCCAAGCGTCACCCGACAGGGGTTTACCTTGGTGATGAGCGACAAGCTGTGGCCGCTCAGCACCAAATGATCAAACCAGATTACTTCTTCACGAAGTCTTCAGCTGGTTTGTTGTTCAGGCTGGCCCAAGCTGCTTTGGTGTCTGCCGTCGCAGGCATGTTCACATTCAGGTTTTTTGGAGGGATCGGCTGAGTGAACCATTTGTTATAGGTTTTCTCAGCATCGCCGCTCTTAACCATGGCAGCAATCACGTCGTTACCTATTTTGAGCATGGTGGCGTCGTCTTTGCGCACCATGATGCCGATAGGCTCAAGGCTCAATGGCTCGCCGACGATGCGGTAATCCGCTGGCGACTTGGAGTTCACAATGTTACCAATCAAAATGCTAGCATCCATCACGAAAGCCTCTGCGCGATCCGTCTCCAAAAGCAAGAAGCTGTCTGCGTGGTCTTTACCGAACACCTCTTTGAAATCCATACCCGTAGCGCGCTCATGCTTGCGCAGCAGCTGAATGGATGTCGTGCCTGTGGTGGTGGCGACGTTTTTGCCGTTGAGCTGAGCGATACCAGTGATACCCGATTTGGCTTTCACAGCCATGCGCACTTGCTCCATGTAGAGAGTGTTGAGGAAGCTCACATCTTTTTGGCGCGTTGCGTTGTTTGTGGTTGAGCCGCACTCGATATCCACAGTGCCGTTTTGCAGCAAAGGAATACGATTTTGCGATGTGACGGCTTGGTATTTCACTTCTAGCTTGCGGCCGGCAGCTTTTTCTACTTCAGCGAGAATGCGCTGGCACACTTCAACGTGGAAGCCTGCGAACTTGCCATCACCCAAGGTGTAAGACAGCGCGCCAGA
>JANMFP010000491.1:0-1680 GCA_031378135.1 Variovorax sp.
CACCGTTAAATCCCGCTCAGCAGGAATGTGTATGCGGCTCGTCTCGCCTTTTTCATTGATCACTTCAATTTCGCGCGTGAGCGGCGCACTGGCTTGGGTGAGAGCAGGAAGTATGGGATGCATGATTCGAGTTTAAACGGGCATAAAAAACGGCGCTCGTAAGCGCCGTTGTGTGAAGCGAAATGCTCTATTTTTTCGCAGGCATCGCAGCTGGAGCTGCGACTGCTGGAGCTGCTGTTTTGGCAGCAGCCGTTGTGGCTGCTGCTGGAGCAGTTGGAGCAGCACCAGCGGCAACTTGTGCTGCAGGTGGTGGAAACACGAATGCTCCGGGATCAACGCAAGCTGGCGTTTCACCAGCAGGCTTGGTTTCTTTGCCAGCCGCTTTGGCAGTTTTGTAGTAGTGCGCAGCCGTCGCATCAATGGATTTGCACAACTGATAGTTAGCTACTTTGTTGCCATGCGCTGTTTTTGCGGCAGCTTCTGCGGCCTTGAGCTTGGCTTCCTCCGTGAGCACCGGGGTGGGAAGCTTCGCAAAAACCGAGCCACTCAAAATCAGAGCAGAGATGAATAGGAAATGTTTCTTCATAAAGTTTTTCTACCGTGAATCAAACGCTAGCGATGACAGTTGCCGCATTAACAGGGGAGCGCTGAGCAGGAATTTTTCCTGACGCGACATCTTGCGCCCACAGCGCATGATGTTCTTTCGCCCATGTCTCATCAACATAGCCGGTCTTCATGCCCTTGTAGGCGCCCTTCATGCCAATCGTCCCCATGTAAATGTGGCCGAGGAACATTGCAACCATCAGCACAGCGGCAGCAGAATGGATCATGTGAGAAACTTGCATCGTCTCGCGGTAATACATGAGACCGGGAATCAGTTTGTCGAGAACCAAGCCAGAGCCGACGACAACAAGACCAAGTAGGAAAACGCCACCCCAAAATACGATCTTCTCACCTGCATTGAATCGGTGAGAAGGCACTTCTTCTCCGCTGAACAACCCGCCGCCTTTGAGCATCCACTTGATATCGTCTTTGCTAGGCATATTGTCGCGAGCAAATGTGAAAATCACAACAACGAGAGATACCGCAAATAGTGGCCCCACGAAATTATGAAGATTCTTCAATGCGTAAGTGAGCCAGCCGAATAAAGAACCACCAATGACGGGCAACATGAAAAATTTGCCGAAAGCCATCACCACACCAGAAATCGCTAACGCGCAAAATGCGATGGCATTCGTCCAATGTGCGGCACGTTCAAAATAAGTGAAGCGCTCGATCAGTTTGCCCGTCTCAGCGCCGTGAAGCTGTATTGTTCCTTTTTTCCAGTAAAACAGGCCTAAAGCGACTAAAGCAATCAGTATCAACGAGCCACCATAAGGAATGATGAAATTGTTGCGCACCTGCCGCCATGCTTCGCCCGCATTCGTGAAGGTAGAGCCTGGATATTGCACGAATTTTTGCACCAAATTACCCGCTTCAGGCGCTTGTGAATAAGGAAGCGATGTGAAGCCCGTAGCGCCTTGACCTACTTGGCGCCAGACAGGCGCGTTGTTTCCGGGCTGAACTTTGTTGCGCTCGGCATTGCTTTGTTTGGCGTAATTAGGATCGGCGCTCGCATCCGGTTTCACTTCAAAAATGCTTTGGCTTTTGATACCACCAGGCTCAGCGGGTGCTGCAGCT
>JANMFP010000511.1:0-1539 GCA_031378135.1 Variovorax sp.
CTGCTGGCGAGAAACTGGGCTTCTTCGTCGGTGGGTGCAGCAATCAAAGGCACGCCGATGATGGCGTAGGGCTTGGCTAGCGTTGCAGAGGGTTTGAATGTGCGGCGGTAAATGTCCAAAGCCTGCAGCAACATCGCTGGCGCGAAGTGTGAGGCAAACGCATAAGGCAAGCCCATTTGTGCAGCGAGTTGCGCGGAGAAGAGGCTGGAGCCCAGCAACCAGATGGGCACTTGCGTGCCCGCGCCGGGGTGCGCAGTGATCCGCTGCCCTTCTTGGCTAGGTGCGAGGTAGCTCATCAGCTCTGAGACTTCACGCGGGAAATCATCGGCGCTGTCGGTGTTGTGCCTTCTCAATGCACGCATCGTGTATTGATCGGTGCCGGGCGCACGGCCCAGGCCCAGATCAATCCGATTCGGATACAACTCAGCCAAAGTACCAAACGCTTCTGCCACCACCAGCGGCGCATGGTTGGGCAGCATGATGCCGCCCGAGCCGATGCGGATACGTGTCGTGCCACCAGCGATATGGCCCACCAGCACGGCAGTCGACGAACTGGCCACACCCGCCATGTTGTGATGCTCAGCGAGCCAGTAGCGCTTGAAGCCAAGCTTCTCGACATGCTGCGCGGTCTGCAACGCAATCCTCAATGCATCCGCCGTGCTGCCGCCTTCGCGCACGGCGACGAGATCGAGCATCGACATGGCAGTGTTTGAGAGGTTTTTCATCGTGTTTTAGGCTTGTAGCCGGCATAAAATATGCGCGGGCAGCTATCAAATCAGGAGTGATTGAATTCAGCGATTGTGCACCTTCATCGCCCGCTCCACCTCGCGTTTGCCTTCGCGCTCGGCCACGGTGTTGCGTTTGTCGTGCTCGCCCTTGCCTTTAGCCAAGGCAATCTCGCATTTCACCCGGCCGCTCTTCCAATGCAGATTGATCGCCACCAGCGTGTAGCCTTTTTGCTCCACTTTGCCTGTCAAGCGGCGAATATCGTCTTTCTTCATCAGCAGCTTGCGGCTGCGCTGCGCATCGGGGTTCACATGGGTGGAGGCGGTTTTGAGCGGATTGATTTGTAAACCCATCACGAAAAGCTCGCTATTGCGAATGATCACGTAGCCGTCAGTCAGCTGCACCTTGCCATTGCGCACGGCCTTGACTTCCCAGCCTTCCAGCACCATGCCGCACTCATACCGCTCCTCAAAGAAGTAATTGAACGACGCTTTTTTGTTTTCGGCAATGCGGCCAGGAGGATCGGATTTGGGCTTGGCCATGGAGGACAGATGGTGTCAGGGTGTGAAATTACAATCGAGTATTGATTGTAAGAGCGCCCCACACTTTGAATGCCATCCATAAATCTGTGCTGATCTGGTACAGCGCCAGCCAAATGTTTGATCTGGTCTCCGATGTGCAGCGCTATCCGCAGTTTCTACCGTGGTGCGATGCGGCGCAGATTCTGCATACGCATGCCGATGGCCAAACGGCTGAGATCAGCCTGAGTTTCAAAGGCCTGCGCCAAACATTTTCTACGCGCAATACCCACAT
>JANMFP010000535.1:0-1809 GCA_031378135.1 Variovorax sp.
CGCTCGAACACTTTGGGGTCAGACAGGCTTTTGAGCGTTTGCGCGCGAATGGCTTCTAGTGTGTCGATCGATGTGGTGGACGGCGCAACCAACGCCCACCATTGATTGACCTCAAAATCTTTGAAGCCAAGCTCAGCCATGGTGGGCACATTGCGCAAGCTTGGCGTGTCCATTCTGCGGCGGCTTGTTACGGCGAGCGCTTTAATCTTTCCGGCGCTGAGCAAGCTGGCGCCGCTGGCCAAGGTGGCAAAGTGGCCAGAGACGACACCGGCGGCTACATCAGTGAGCGCGGGCGCAGAGCCGCGATAGGGCACCATGGTGAATTTGGTTTTCGTTGCATTGGCAAACAATTCACCCACCAGATGACTGGACGTGCCTGAGCCACTGTGGGCGATGGGCGTTGGCACGCTGGCGGTGGAGGCTTTGACAAACGCTTTCAAATCGGCCGCTGCGGGATTGACAAACAAAATCATCGGCGAAGTGCCCACCAAAGAAATCGGCGAGAAATCGCGCAAGATATCGTAGGGCAGCTTCGCGACAACGGCTGGCGCAATCGCATGCGGCAGCTCGACGATGGAGAGGGTATAGCCATCGGGTGCGGATTTGGCGGCGAAGTCTGTGCCGATTTGGCCGCCTGCGCCAGCGCGATTGTCAACTATCACCGTTTGCTTCAAGCCCTCGCTCATGCTCTGCGCCAAGGCGCGGGCAATCGCATCGGTGCTGCCGCCTGCAGCCCATGGCACGATGATTTTGATGGGCTTGTCTGGGAAAGCAGCAAACGCCATGCGCGGTAAGGCAAGGGCAGCAGCGCTTGCTGTCAACATCACGCGGCGGGAAGTTGAAAAAGTGGTGTTCATAAAAGCTCCTAAAGAAATGATGGATGTGTGGGATGAAAACTCGGATCGAGCGAGGCATTGGCGGTGAGCAGCCACAGCACGCGGCTGCTAGCGCTCAAGCGCTGCTCAGAGCGCAGCTGGTCAATCGCTGCAAACGCTGCCGCCGCACACAACTCGGCACGGATGCCGCTGACGATCAGCGATTGCCGGCTGGCATGCGCCGCTTCATCGCTCACGACCACCGCGCCACCCTGCGAGCGCATGGCCGCTTGGTATTGCAGATACGTGACCGTCACGCCTGATGTAGAAAACTGTGCCGTGTGACCGGGGTGATTCGCATGCAAATCAGCGCCACCGAGAACTTTCGACAAACGCGCAAACGGCTCCACGATCCAGATGCGCGGCAGCTGAACCATGTGCCCCGCCTCAAGCAGCTCGGAGAAGCCCGCAAAAATGCCCCAAGCCAAATCGCCCCGCGCTGTTGGCACCATCACGTCGGTTGGCAACACATCCTGATCTACGCATTCTTGCGCGATCAATTTGTAGCCCTCGATGGCCAAAGGCGCGCTGCCCAAGGCTGGCAAACTGTAATTGGTGAGCGCTAAATAGCCTGGCTGATGCGCACGTTCACGTACGAAGGCCCAGCGTTGCGCATTGTCTGGAAACAAATACCTTGTCGCGCCATACTGATCGAGCAAATCAGCATAGGCCTTGGGCAAGCCATCGTAAGCCGCCACCTCACAGCGCAGCCCCGCCGCTTGGGCATAGCGCGCGGCCGATATCGCCGCATTACCCGATGAGGCGAGCACAACAGTATGCGCATTCATCTCCAACGCCTGCGTGATGCCGATGGCCGACATGCGATCTTTGTGTGAACCCGTGGGGTTGCGTGATTCGTCTTTGATCCACAGCTGCGCCACGCCAGCGTCCGCTGCCAACGCGTCAGATACCGTGCAAGGCGTGTTGCCCTCGC
>JANMFP010000553.1:0-4213 GCA_031378135.1 Variovorax sp.
AAGTAAACCAAACCAATGATGATGAAAACAGGTGCGATGAAGGAGAAGAGCACCGTCACGAGCAATTGCGTGGGTGTCTTGATGGGGCCTTCGTGGTGTTCGTGTTCTGCGCTCATGAGAATCTTTGAAAGTGAATTTAAAACGAGTTTTGATTATAACTGGCTAGGCTAGGCGCTCAGGGGTATACCCTGCGCAAACCACGCTTCATCGCCCTTTGAAAATCCTGCAAAGCACCATCAAGCTTTGCGGTAGGCCAGCACTTTTTGCGTCTGCACGCCTAGGCCATCAATACCCAGCGTTATCACATCGCCTTTTTGGAGAAAGCGTGGGGCAGGTTTGCCGTCAATTTTGAGGCCCATGCCGACGCCGGGTGGTGTGCCGGTGGTGATCACATCGCCGGGCAAAAGCGTCATGAATTGGCTCACGTAGCTCACGATTTTTGCCACGCTAAAAATCATGGTTCGTGTGTTGCCTTGCTGCATAGCTTGGCCGTTTAAATCGAGCCAAAGATTGAGCTTTTGTGGATTGGGGATGTCATCCGCTGTGACGAGCCAAGGGCCAATCGGGCCAAAGGTGTCGCAGCCTTTGCCTTTGTCCCATTGTGGGCCACGCTCCAGCTGGTATTCGCGCTCGCTCACATCGTTGACGACGCAGTAGCCAGCGACGTAAGACAGCGCTTCTTTTTGCGACACGTATTGCGCCTTAGAGCCAATCACGATGCCGAGTTCGACCTCCCAATCACTCTTCTTTGAACCTTTGGGAAGCATCACATCATCATCCGGGCCTTGAATGCAGCTCGTGGCCTTCATGAATACGATGGGCTCTTTGGGAATCGGCATACCGGCTTCCTCAGCATGGTCGCGGTAATTGAGGCCAATGGCGATGAATTTGCCGATGCCTGCGATAGGGCAGCCCATGCGTGGATCGCCCTTGACCAGTGGCAGTTTCTCGGCCTTGAGCTTGGCGAGTTTTTTGAGAGCGGCTGGTGAAAGCTGCGCCGCGCCGATATCGGGCACGATGCCTTCAAGTGAGCGCAGTTGGCCTGTTGCGTCAATCAGGCCGGGTAACTCTTTGCCGGGTTTGCCGAAGCGTACGAGTTTCATGATGAGGTTTTCTTCGTGAGTTTGAGTTCGCCCAGTGCGGCAAAAGCTTTGGGCTTGGCGTCAAGCGCCGCTTCAAATTCTGCGCTGCTGTTACTCAGCTTCACGGGCACGGGGCAGGTTTCGTGCACAGGTGCATAGGGCAGCGCCATGATGAGTTCATCTTCAATCAGCTCGATCAGGTTGAATTGTTTGGAGGCCACAAGCAAATCTTCTTCTGCATCATCATCTTGCGCATTGGCCTCGGTTTCGTCTCGTACAAAGCGGAAACGACGTTCGAGTTGCACCATCTCGCTCATGCCCTGCAGGCAGCGTTGGCATTGCAAAGGCACTTGGGCCTCAAGGCTCAAATACAACCAACTTTGGTTCCCACCGCCTGCAATCGGCATGCTTTGGCCGCGTGCCGTCCAGCGTACTACTTTGGAAGAGAAATCGGCCTCTCCCCGGTATAAATCCTGCACAAGTCGCTCTAATTTTGATAGCAAGATTTCACCCGACAGTTGCACTGCGTTCTGTGCGAAGCTGCGTATATCGAGTTGGTCAGGGCGGTGCGTGGTCTGCGTCATGTTGAGCAGAAGTGTAAGAGAATCTGGGAATGTCTCCTACTTCACGCTCGCTTGTTCTTGGTTCCACATCGCGCTATCGGCGCGAATTGCTTTCCCGCTTGAATATAGCTTTTGAGGTCGCAGCGCCTGATGTGGACGAAACGCCCCTGCGTGGAGAAGAGCCCAAGCTGCTCGCCCAGCGTTTGGCTTTGGCCAAAGCGCGTGCAGTCGCAGCTCAATTTCCGAGTGCTGTGGTGATTGGCTCAGATCAAGTGGCCGATTTGCATGGCCAGCCCTTGGGCAAGCCCGGCACACACGAGCGCGCGGTGGTGCAACTGCAGCAAATGCGTGGGCAAACGGTGATTTTTCAAACGGCGCTGGCAGTCGTTTGCCTTGAGACGGGTTTTGTGCAGCAAGACATCGCTGCGGTGCGCGTGGTGTTTCGCGATCTGAGTGATGAAGAAATTGAAACCTATTTGCGCATCGAGCAACCGTATGACTGCGCCGGCAGCGCCAAAAGCGAAGGGCTGGGCATTGCATTGCTTGAGCGGATTGACAACGACGATCCGACGGCGCTGATTGGCCTGCCTCTGATCCGTACGGCGCGCATGATCCGCGCTGCGGGGGTGAAATTGCTATGAAGCTGCTCTTAATTCCCACACCGCTGGATTTCGGCTGTGATTCGCAAGCGCCGATCACAGATGTATTGCCGCTGGCGACACTGTGTGCTGCCGCGCAAACCACGCACTGGATTGCCGAGAATGCCAAAAGCTGTAGAGCGTTCATCAAGCGCGTCGGCGAGGTGCATGCGCTGGCTTTGCCATTGCAACAACACACGATCACTGAGCTGCCGCGCGAGGTGCATAAAAAAGGCGATCATGGCGGCACGTTTGATGCCAAGCCTTTGCTGAAGGCTGCTGTTGTGCAAGCCATCGCAACAGGCGCGACGCAAATCGCTTTGGTGAGCGAAGCCGGCATGCCTGCCGTGGCTGATCCGGGCAGTTCCATCGTTCGCGCTGCGCACGCGCTGGGTTGGGTCGTGCAACCCCATGTCGGCCCAAGTTCCTTGCTGCTGGCACTCGCTGCCAGTGGCTTAGGTGGGCAAAACTTTGCATTTGTTGGCTACCTGCCGATTGATGCAGCGGCTCGCGCTCAGCGCATCCGCGAGCTCGAAGCGTTGGCTCGAAAAAGTAATGGTCAAGGCCAAACCCAACTCTTTATCGAAGTGCCGCATCGCAATGCCCAGCTCTGGCAAGCCTTGCTCGCGACCCTCAAAGGCGACACTTTTTTAAGCATCGCAAGCGGCCTAACATTGCCAGAAGCGCAACTGCAAACGGCCACTGCATCGGACTGGAAACATCGCGCTGCACCAGCGCTGGGCTTGCCTTGCGTGATGGCGATAGGTGTATAAACTGTAAAAAAATTCTTTGAACGCAGAGGACGCAAAAATTACGCGAAAGACGCAAAAAAGAAATTCAAAAATTTGGCTGTTCTTTTCTGCGACCTCTGCGTTCAAAAGCTCCTCTCTTAATTCGCTATTTGCTTTAATAAATTATGAAAATCATCATCCTCGGCGGCACAGGCTTCATTGGCCGCCACATTTGCGAAAAACTCATCCGCGCTGGCCATGAAGTCACGGTGCCCACGCGAAAGCTAGAGAACGCTCGCGCGATCCAAACGCTGCCCGGCTTACAACCTGTGGTCTGCAATGTGCATCAAGCAGCGCAACTGGCGCAAACGGTTGCCGGGCATGAGGTGTTGATCAATTTGGTCGCGATTTTGCATGGCAGCGAGGCTGAATTTGAGCATGTGCATGTGGCGCTTCCTAAGAGCATCGTCGCGGCTTGCAAGAGCGGCGGCGTAAAGCGGATTGTGCAGATGAGCAGCTTGGGAGCCGCGCTAGATGCGCCCTCTCAGTATCTGCGCAGCAAGGGGCGCGGCGAGCAGGTGTTCGCAGAGTCGGGGCTGGATGTAACGATTCTTCGGCCGAGTGTGGTGTTTGGCGAAGGTGATAAGTTGCTTAATACGTTTGCACAGCTTCAAAAGTCGTTTCCTGTGATGCCACTGGCTTGCGCGGATGCGCAGTTTCAGCCGGTGTGGGTGGAAGATGTGGCGCAGGCGGTGGTCAACAGCTTGACTATTAAATATCAAATCGATAGCACTCTGCGCAATCAATATGCCGGGAAACTGTCAAAAACCTTTGAAATTGCCGGCCCAGCGAAGTATTCCTTGCGCGAATTGGTCGCGCTTGCTGGTCGCTGCGTTGGTGCAGAGCGACCGATCATTGCGCTGCCAAACACGCTTGCACGTTTGCAAGCTGCGGTGATGGAAAATCTCCCTGGCCCCACACTCATGAGCCGCGATAATTTAGCATCCATGCAAGCGCCCAATGTGGCCAGCGGTCAGTTACCCGGCTTGAAAGAGTTGGGCATTGAAGCGAGCAGCATCACGGCGATAGCACCGCTGTACTTGAAGCCGAAGAGCCCAATGAATACCTTGCGAAAAGGCGCATCGCGCTGATGCGGTCCAAGCGCGATGCATCAAAAACGCGATCAATTTGCATCAATC
>JANMFP010000592.1:0-3321 GCA_031378135.1 Variovorax sp.
TGCTTGGCGTGGTGCAAATGAGCGAAATTCCGGATGCTTGATGCGCCACGGCATCCAGCCTTTTTGCTTTACAAGACGGAAACACACGTGGCTCAAAATTCACACATGCCTCACTTACTCTTGATTGACGACGACCTGCGCCTAGCTAATATGCTGAGTGATTATTTACGGGCGCAGGGTTACGCGCTTTCTCATGCGGCAGATGGCAGCTCTGGCCTCTCGCAGGCGCAGGCTTTGAAGCCCGATCTGGTGATTTTGGATCTGATGATGCCGGGCATTGATGGGCTGGAAGTGTGCCGCCGCTTGCGCGCTTTGCCAGAGCCCGTGCGCCACACGCCGGTGTTGATGCTCACTGCCAAGGGCGATCCCATGGAGCGCGTGGTGGGCTTGGAGCTGGGCGCGGATGATTATGTGGCCAAGCCTTTTGAGCCACGCGAGCTGCTGGCGCGCATCAAGGCGATGCTGCGCAGGCAGGCTTTGCCGCGCGGTGCAGGCCAAGGCACAGACCGCCATTCAGAACCTGGCGCGGCTGCGGCCCAACTCACTTTTGGCAGTTTAGAGATTGATCGCGATGCTCGCGCAGTGCATGTCAAGGGCCAAAGCGTGGAGCTCACTTCTTACCAATTTGATTTGCTCGTGGCGCTGGCCGAGCGCGCCGGCCGCGTGCTCACGCGGGAGCAAATCATGGAGGCTGTGCGCGGGCGGGAGCTCGAAGCCTTTGATCGCTCCATCGATGTGCACATGGGACGCATTCGTGCGGCCATTGAAGCAGATGTGAAAGAGCCCAAACGAATTTTGACGGTACGCGGTGTGGGCTATGTGTTTGCCAAGCAACAGGACTGATCTTTGTAGAATGATTTATTGACTATTAAATTGATAGCTACCTGCGTATATTCTGTGCCGGGTACTGCCCATTTTCCCTCCTAAAACCATGCATATCCCCTTCTTTCACCGCCTCTATGTGCGCATCTGGCTCGCGGTGGTGTTGGTTGTGCTCGTGCTCACGATGCTGGTGGGCTGGCTGCTGCGCACGCAGGCCGAGCGCATCCGCGAGGAACGGCTGGCCGAAGTGCCTGCGCGTGAGGTGGTGCTGCGCAATCGGGCTGGCGAGGTGATCGGAACCAGCACGGTGCAGCCCGTGCGCGTGCCGGGGCGGGGCGTGGAGTTTCAGGTGCAATTGCCACCGAATGTGCAAGGTGGCGAGCAATTGGCCATTTCTTTACCGCCCCGCACAAGGCCTGATGGCAACACACCCGGTGCAAAGCCGCGTTGGTGGAATTTTGGCGCGAGCCCTGACGCTGGTGCAGGTGGCCGCGAGCGGGATCGTGGCGCACCCAAGGCTGCCTCGCTGAGTTTTATCGCGCTCTTGATCGCGTTCGCCGCAGCTGTGGCGCTTGGCAGCTATCCCGTGGTGCGCCGGCTCACAAAGCGGCTAGAGGGTTTGCAGCGCGGCGTGGAGCGTTTGGGCGCTGGCGATTTGCGCTCGCGCGTTGATGAGACGGGCAGAGATGAAGCAGCGTTTTTGGCCAAGCGCTTTAATCGCGCAGCCGATCAAATTGAAGCCTTGGTGCAATCGCAAAAATCCATGCTTGCCAATGCCTCGCACGAGCTTCGCTCGCCCTTGGCGCGCATTCGCATGGGGCTGGAACTGATGGAAACCGCGCCAAGCGCGGCCCTCAAATCTGAGCTTGCGCGCAATATTGCCGAGCTTGATGCGCTGATCGATGAAATCTTGCTCGCCAGCCGATTGGAAACACAGGCCTCAGGCGCCCTAGATGCCGTGCACGAAAGCGTGGATCTGCTGGCCTTGGCGGCCGAGGAAGGCGCGCGAATGAATGTGGCGCTTGAATGGAAGGGAGACGCGCACGCAGCACCTGATGCAACGGTTTCTGGCGATGCGCGCGATGCTGTGTTGCCCGGCGATGCGCGCCTCTTGCGCCGCTTGATTCGCAATTTGCTAGAAAACGCGCAGCGCCATGGTGGGCAAGGCGTGAGCTTGAGTGTTTCGGCTGACGCCAAGCATGTGCAGATCGAGGTGGCAGACCGTGGGCCAGGCGTAGCTGCCAGTGAACGCGAGCGGATTTTTGAGCCGTTTTATCGCAGCAACCAAGCCAGCGAACGCCATGGCGGCGTGGGCTTGGGGCTCTCGCTGGTGCGCTCGATTGCGCGGCAGCACGGCGGCAGTGTGCAATGCCTGCCGCGCGAGGCTCTGGGCGCAGAAACCACAGGCGCGCGCTTTGTGGTGAGCCTGCCCAAAGCTGCCTTGTCTTCCAACGGCGCTCTTTAAAGCTTTCTTCGGCGCACGCTTGCAAAACCAAGGCGCGGTTGTGTCTTCCGATGCATCGCATAGCGCGTTAACATCTCAGTATCAACTGCTAAGAGGATGGCTGAAACCATGAATGCTTTACCTGTCACGTCTGCCCAAGAAACGCACGAACGCACGAACCGCCGCCGCGCCCTGCATTGGGGTTGCGCCGCTTGCCTAGGCATGGGCTCGGGCTTTGCGCTGGCTCGCGAGGGCGTAGAAGTTGGAAAAAATTCCAAATTTTCCAAATTAGTACCAGCTGGTGATGTAGAGCAAGCTGCGGCTGAACAATACCAAAAAATGATGCAAGAAGCAGCCGCAAAAAATGCGCTTCTTCCGCCCGAGCATCCTCAAAGCAAACGCCTGCAAGCCATTGCGCAAAAAATCATTCCGTTTTCTTACGAATGGAATCCACGCGCCAAGGATTGGAAATGGGAAGTCAATATTCTGAGCAGCAATCAAATCAACGCTTTTTGCATGCCCGGCGGCAAAATTGCTTTCTATACGGGCATTTTGGAACAACTCAAGCTCACCGACGATGAAGTGGCCATGATCATGGGCCATGAAGTGGCGCATGCGCTGCGCGAGCATGCGAGAGAGCGCATGGGCAAGAATGCAGCGACCAGTATTGGCGCAAACGTATTAAGCGGACTGTTCGGCTTAGGCAATAGCGGCGCTCAGGTGCTGGGCATGGGCGGGCAGTTGCTCACCCTCAAATTCGGCCGCGAAGATGAATCCGAAGCTGATTTGGTGGGCATGGAGTTGGCTGCCCGCGCGGGCTACAACCCCAAAGCGGGCGTGAGCCTGTGGCAGAAAATGGGTGCAGCCAGCAAAGGCGCGCCGCCTCAATTCCTCTCCACGCACCCCAGCGGCCCAACGCGCATCAAAGACATCGAAGCGAATTTACCCAAAGTTGAGCCACTGTACGAGCGCGCCCGTAACGTCAAAAAATAAATCTGAGCCCATAAAGAAATGCCGGCTGTTGCAACAACAGCCGGCATTTTTATGGAGCGACT
>JANMFP010000593.1:0-2168 GCA_031378135.1 Variovorax sp.
GCGCTGATCAACGCTTGCGACGCGGGGCGCGAAGGCGAGCTGATCTTCCGCTTGATCGAACAATATGCAGGGTCTGACAAAGGCGGCAAACACACGCCTCTGGGCAAGCCCGTGCAGCGCCTCTGGCTGCAAAGCATGACGCCGCAGGCCATTCGCGATGGCTTTGATGTGCTGCGCAGCAACAAAGACATGCAACCATTGGCTGATGCTGCGCGCAGTCGATCCGAGGCGGATTGGCTGGTGGGCATCAATGGCACACGCGCCATGACGGCGTTTAACTCGCGCGATGGCGGTTTTTTCTTAACCACGGTGGGCCGCGTGCAAACGCCGACGCTGGCCGTCGTTGTGGAGCGCGAAGAGCAAATCCGCAAGCACATCTCACGCGATTACTGGGAGATTCACGCCAGCTTTTTAGCCGAAGCGGGCGAGTATCCCGCCAAATGGTTTGATCCGAAATTCAAAAAAGGCGAGGATGCCGACCATCGCGCAGACCGCTTGTGGGACGAAAAATCCGCCCGAGAAATCGTCGAAGCCGTGCGCAGCAAAGCCGCCAGCGTGTCGGAAGAATCCAAGCCTTCCACGCAAGCCTCGCCCGGCTTGTTTGACCTCACCAGCTTGCAGCGCGAGGCCAACGGCAAATTTGGTTTCTCTGCCAAAACCACCTTGCAGCTCGCGCAATCGCTGTATGAGCGCCATAAGGCGCTGACCTATCCGCGAACCGATTCGCGCTATTTGCCGGAAGACTATTTGCCGGTGGTCAAGCAAACGTTTGAAATGCTCGCCAATTGTGGCCACAAGCATCTTGAGCCGCATGCAGCGGTGGCGCTCAACAACAATTACATCAAGCCCAGCAAGCGGATTTTTGACAACGCGAAAGTCTCCGATCACTTTGCGATCATTCCTACGCTGCAATCACCCTCGGGTTTGAGTGAAGCCGAATTCAAGCTCTATACGCTGGTCGTGCGCCGCTTTATGGCGGTGTTCTATCCGTCTGCCGAATATCAAATCACCACGCGAATCACGACGGCGCTCCATCACAATTTCAAGAGTGAAGGCAAGGTGCTCGTCAAGCCCGGCTGGCTCGCGATTTATGGCAAAGAAGCCGATGACGAAGTAGAGAAAAAAGAAGGGGAGAACTCAAAAATTCTCACTGCTGTCAAACCCGGCGAGATGGTGCGCAACGAAGCCATCGAAGCCAAAGGCCTTAAAACCCGTCCACCTGCGCGCTACTCGGAAGCTACGCTGCTCGGCGCGATGGAAGGCGCGGGCAAGTTTGTGGAAGACGATGAACTGCGCGAAGCGCTGAGCGAAAAAGGCTTGGGCACACCCGCCACGCGCGCCGCCACGATTGAAGGCTTGCTGAATGAGAAATACATGCTGCGCGAAGGCCGCGAGATGATTCCCACAGCAAAAGCGTTTCAACTCATGACGCTCCTGCGCGGCCTAGGCGTGGAAGAGCTCTCTAAGCCCGAGCTCACAGGCGAATGGGAAAGCAAACTCGCGCTCATGGAAAAAGGCAAGCTCTCACGTGAATCCTTCATGGCCGATATTGCTGCGATGACCGAGAAGATCGTGCGCAAAGCCAAGGAATACGACCGAGACACCGTGCCGGGCGACTATGCAACACTTGTGGAGCCTTGCCCCAATTGCGGCGGCATCGTGAAGGAAAATTACCGGCGCTACACCTGCACAGGAAAAGCTGGCGCGGCAGAAGGCTGTGGCTTTAGTTTTGGCAAATCTCCAGCGGGCAGGACGTTTGAGCCCCAAGAAGTTGAAGACTTTTTGAAGAACAAACACATCGGCCCGCTAGAAGGCTTCCGTTCCAAAGCAGGCTGGCCCTTTGTCGCTGAAATAGCTCTCAAATTCAGCGAAGAAGATAAAAACTGGAAGCTCGAATTCGATTTTGGCGATGATGCCAAGGCCGCGCAAACTGGTGAAATCGTCGATCTCTCCGCCGAGCCATCGCTCGGCGCTTGCCCCAAATGCAAGAGCCCGGTCAAAGCTTTCGGCAAGAGCTATGTGTGCGAAAAATCTGTGCCTACTAACGAGCAGCCCACACCGAGCTGTGATTTCAAGAGCGGCCAAATCATCTTGCAGCAGCCGATTGAGCGAGAGCAAATGACCAAGCTGCTTGAGACGGGCAAAACCGATTTGCTCGACAAATTCGT
>JANMFP010000598.1:0-3093 GCA_031378135.1 Variovorax sp.
CACCCAGCCCACCGTGTTTCCAGCGTGCAATAAAAGCGCATACACCCCCCAAGCTACAAGTGCCGGCAGCAGCACAGCGCAGCTCCAAAGCAGCCAGCCATGATGAGAGCGCCCCGCATCTAAGTTACGCGCACAGCTGCGCGCCCAGCCAAATGCCGAGCGATGCACAGTGCTGTCCAGCGGCATCGGGCGCACTTGCTCGATCAGCAATGCGAAGAGAATGGCGAAGAAACTCATGGTTTCAATGATAAATGCAGATTGCCGAAACATGGTTAGTTTTAGGCTTGCAAAAAGCAAGCTTTAGCGCTACAAAGTAGATACAGCACATTTCGCTGCAACCTATTTCACGCAAGGAAGCACACCATGGCAGGCAAATTCGAGCTCAAAAAATCCAAAAACGACAAGTTCTATTTCAGTCTATTGGCCAGTAATGGGCAAAACATATTGCAAAGCGAAATGTATGAAAGCAAAGCAAGTGCTCAAAACGGTATCGAATCCGTGAGGAAAAATGCAACCGATGATGCACGTTATGAGCGCTTAAGCAGCACCAAAAACGAACCCTATTTCGTGCTGAAAGCAGGTAATCACCAAGTCATTGGCCAGAGCCAAATGTATGCCAGCGAGAAAGCGCTCGATGGCGGCATCGAATCCTGCAAAAATCATGCGCCCGGCGCAGCTGTAGACGACCAGACCTGATTTTTTAAGCAAACGCAACAAAAAAATACCTGCATCACAGCAGGTATTTTTGTTTGAAAAACGCTTTTATGGGTCTGAGCGGCGATGCAAGCGGAGCCATCTTGGCGTTTTAAAACGCACGATCATCAAGTAGGCTCCCACGTAAGTCACCACAAAAAGAGCGCAGAAGAACATCAATATCGGCGTGCTGTACCAAAACAAAACAGCAGGCGCCACCGTGAGCCCAGAAAAAGCCCAGAGATACGGCGAAGTGCGATTGTTGCGCATCAGCATTTGGCGCGTCGCATCGTCATGAAACACGCCGCGCACCAAGCGTTTGTAAACCAACTGATGGAAATGCATGGAATCGGCCATGCCCGGCGATTGCCCGCGCGCAAGCTTGCGGTAAATCGAAAAAACTGTTTCCCATACCGGATAAATCAAGAGCAGCATCACAAACCAAGGCGACACCGCTGCATGCTTTTGCACCAGTGAAATGCTGGCCACCGCTATCACAATCCCCCAGAAATACGAGCCACCATCCCCCGCAAAAATCAGGCCACGCGGATAATTCCAAAATAAAAATCCTAAAGTAGCGCCCACCACGCACACCATGTAGCCAGCCAATACCCGATCGCCCTGCTGCAAAGCCACATAAGCAATTGCCCCGCACACCATCACCGCCACCATGCCTGCCAATCCGTTGTAGCCATCAATGATGTTCATCGCATGCGGCAAGCCCGCCATGCCGGCGAATGCCAAAGCCATGCCCAGCCAAGGCATGCTCATCCAATAAGCATCCAAGCCGCCTAGCCCCAAGCGAGGCACAGCCAAACCCAACAGCCAACAGCCCAAAGCCGCCGAGGCCATGCTCGCCAGCAAACGCCAACGCACCCCAAGTTTTTGGGTGAGATCATCGAGCAAACCGGCGGCAAAGGCGGGCAGGCATACAAAGATCCAAAGCAGCGATTCTCGGTAAGGCAAAGGCACATTGTTGAGTGAGCCCATTTCAGCCAACAGCCCGGCACTCAGCCAAGCCGCAAAGCACGCCAGAGCCACAGCCATCCCGCCAATCCTCGGCACGCTGCCCTTATGAAAGCGCTGCGGTAAATTCTCATCGTAGTTCTGCGCATGCTTGCGCAAGCGTGAGATCACCATCACGCAAAGCAACCAAGCCAGCACGGCGGCAATGAAAATCAGGAGAGCCAATTTGTAGGAGCCAGAAGTAAGTTCTTGAGGTAGTTATTTTTTAACATCAATTGATTCTACGGCGATTCAAAAACAGCTGAAAGCTAACCGAACTGCCTCAAAAATTAACTACGAATTGATTCAGTGCTCGGGGTGTAATCGTAATGAATTGTGCAGTTGATATGCAACGAGGGTGAGAGTGAAGTTAAAGTCTCTTTTATCAGCGATATTTCTTCAACCAGAAGTTCGTCCACGAAAAAATTTTGTGAGGTGAATGGGCAAGGATGAAAAAGCGAGATGCAGGCTTTTGATCAAGACATCTTGCGCGACGCCTACTAGTGAGATGACTATGCTAGTATTAATTAACACAATGCTGTTTAGGTAAGTTTCTCAACCGCTATAGTAGCGTTCATTGTATTAAATTGCATTCAAATACAGCTTTACTTTTGATCAATCAGCAAACAGCTTCGAATATTTCAAGAAAATAATAAGTTCTGATATGAATGTCTCAGTGCATGCGATCGTGGTTATTTATAAACCAGACCTTCAAGTTTTACATGAAGAGTTGCTTCTTCTACACACACAGGTTTCCCACATTTGGTTAATGATTAACGCTGGTTATGATGACATTCACAATTGGGTTCAAAGCTTAGCGTTTAAGCCTGAATTGAGCTGCGTTGATATGAAAGGAAACCAAGGCATAGGCACCGCATTGAACCGTGGATTCCAATTCCTTAGAGAAGCACAAGCAGAGTATGCACTCATACTCGATCAAGACAGTTTGATCAAACCCAACATGGTTGATTTGCTGCTTGCTGAGGCAAAACGGCTTAATAGCGAAAATATTACAGTAGCTTTGCTAGCGCCTCGCTACAGCTCAGGGCCGGATATGCCGCTTTCCTCCTTTGTGCGTCATGGTTGGCTAGGTAACCAATATCTGGATGAAGAGCAAGCGCGGAAGCAAAGTGCGGTTGAAATTGATTTTGCAATATCGTCAGGGTCTTTGATACCTATGGCGGCAATCTCAGCGATTGGGCCTATGGACGAAAGTCTTTTTATTGATCACGTTGACACAGAATGGTGCCTACGAGCTCGATCTTTGGGCTATAAAATTTTTGGGGTTAGCTCCGCTCACATGATTCACACACTAGGCGATGAGCGACTTCGGATTTGGTGGCTAAGATGGCGTAGCGCGCCATATCATTCCTCATTCCGATACTATTACATTCT
>JANMFP010000607.1:0-1966 GCA_031378135.1 Variovorax sp.
GCTGCGCTGCCTGCAGATGCTATGGCTGGCCGTGGCGGTTTGAAGATGGCGCTGCAACCGAAACTTGCTGAAGGCATGCCGGGTGTGCGCGATTATTTTGCGCAATATCCCTTTATTTGCTTGGAGCAAAAAACCAGCAAATCGATTGGTCTGCGCGATGCCAAGCTCTGGCAAACCGTGGCTGCACAAATTCCCACGTATTTAGATGGCGACGGCTTGGCCAATTATTTCCCACCACGCCAAGGCGATGCAGATCGCGGCAGCGACGTGCTCACCGCTTATTTGCTCTCAGCCACGCATGAGGCGGCGGGGCTTAATGCGGCATTCACGATTCCCGATGAATCACGTGCCAAGATGGAGGCCGGCTTGATTGCTTTTGTGGAGGGGAAAATCCAACGCGATTTCTGGAGCCCGCGCAAAGATTTAGATATGCGCAAAGTTGCAGCGTTAGAGGCACTCTCTCGCTTTAACAAAGCGCAAGGTCGCATGATGGGCAGCATCACGATTGCGCCTAACCAATGGCCTACGCATACTGTGATCGATTGGCTGCAAATCTTGCAGCGCGTACGCGATGTGCCCAAGCGTGATGAGCGTTTGGCTGAGGCGCAGAGCATTTTGCGTGCGCGCTTGTCGTATCAAGGCACGAAGCTCATTTTCAGCACCGAGCGCGATGATTATTGGTGGTGGCTGATGCAAAGTGGTGATGTGAATACCGCGCGCTTGATTCTGGCTGTGATGAATGAGCCAAGCTGGAAAGACGATATGCCGCGCTTGGCCAACGGCTTCATTGGCCGCCAGCAACGCGGGGCATGGCTCACGACGACGGCCAATCTTTGGGGAGGCATCGCTTTAGAGAAATTCTCAGCGGCTTTTGAAGCCACGCCAGTTGCGGGCAACACGCGCGCTGTGATGGGCGCAAGCAATGCTGCGGTGGATTGGGCAAGGGTTGAGCGCGTGACGGCCAACGATGCGCAAGGCGCAGCGAATCAGGCCAGCATGTTTGGCGCGCCAGCTTCTCCCGGCAATCTGCGCAACAACAGCATGTTTTTACCTTGGAGCAAAGAAGCGAAAGAGACTTTGAGTGTCACGCATCAAGGCACCGGCAAGCCTTGGCTCACCATCCAATCTCTCGCCGCTGTTCCTTTAACCGCAGCTTTCAATGCGGGCTATAAAATCAAGAAAACTATTCAACCGGTGGAGCAAGCTACTGCTGGCAAATACTCGCGTGGCGATGTGCTGCGCGTGAGCATCGAAGTGATCGCCAGCGCGGATATGACTTGGGTTGCCGTGACCGATCCGATCCCCGGCGGTGCCACGATTCTCGGTGGTGGCTTAGGACGAGATTCAGCGATTGCAAGCAGTGGCGAACGTGCCTCCGGCAGCGCGTGGCCTGCCTTTGAAGAGCGTAGCTTCGAAGCCTTCCGCGCGTATTACGAATATGTGCCCAAGGGCAGCTTCAAGTTTGAATACACGATCCGGCTCAATAACGTCGGCGATTTCGCGATGCCACCGACGCGAGCCGAGGCGATGTACGCGCCGGAGATGTTTGGGGCGTTGCCGAATGCGCGGGTGAAGGTTGAGGCTGGGAAGTGATGAAAAAAATGCGGAAACCGGGCGCAGAAGAAACAGCCAAAGCTACGCAGAAGACGCAAAAAAGAAAAAATCTATTTTGGTTTTCTTTTATGTATTCTTTTGCGTCTTCTGCGAAACCTTTGCGTCTTCTGCGTCCGGTATTCCTGTCTTCCGCATTTGCTCTTTTTTTAATAGCGCCTTGCGCACATTCCATGCCGGCCAATGGCAGTTTTGAGCATGTAAAGCAAGAAACTAAAGCTTCTGATGCATGGCTGTTGGATCGCCACGGCGAGAAGCTCCATCGCTTGCGGATCAACTCATCTGTGCGGCGTGGCGATTGGATTGCACTGGCCGACATGTCGCCAGCTCTTAGAGAAGCCATGGTGCTCAGCGA
>JANMFP010000620.1:0-2716 GCA_031378135.1 Variovorax sp.
CACCACGCGCTCCATCGGATCGCCCTTGGCAGTGAGCATCAACACCGGCGTGTGGCGCACGGGCTCTGGCAAAGCGCGCAAGCGGCGGCACACTTCCAGCCCATCAATGCCCGGCATCATCAGATCCAAAATCACCAGATCAGGCTTCAAAGCCTGCGCCTGCGAGAGGCCAGAGCTGCCATCGGCCGCATGAGAAAGCGCGTAACCCTGCGCTCGCAAGTAATCGCCCAGCATATTAGCTAGGCGCAGGTCGTCGTCAATCAAGAGTAAATGAGGCATGTGTGAATTTTGAGCCACGTGTGTTTCCGTCTTGTAAAGCAAAAGGGCTGGATGCCGTGGCGCATCAAGCGTCTGGAATTTCGCTGATTTGCACCACGCCAAGCACGCCATTACGCCCTAAACAGCTGCCCTTGCTTACTTTCCACCACGACCCTGACCAATTGCGCGCTGGTATTGCGCAAACGCTGCGCGAGGATTTGCGTGGTCTTGACGAGCAGCTTGGCACCAACTGCTGGATGATCTGCGATGAGCTGGCCAATGGCTGCGCGGGTGAGGATGGCGGCTTGCATAGGATCAATCGCCGTGCAAGTGGCATTGCGCAGCTCGCTGTCGAGCATCGACATTTCACCCAAAGCCGCACCTGCGCGGACAACAGCTAGGCGAGAGACTTCGAGCAAGGCGTCGGTGGGCTGGCCCGTGGCGTCGTGTTGCATGATGCGCTTGGTCACATCGACCGTGCCTTTCAAGATCAGCAGCATCCAATCACCAGCTTCACCTTCTTCGATGAGAATTTGGCCGGCATGCGCTCGCGTCATGCGCATCGCACTGCCAAGGATGGCGAGGTCTTCGAGCTTGAAATCTTCAAGCAAGCTGGCGCTTTGGCGCAGCTGATCGGCTTGGCTCTGCAGGGCTTGCCTGGCATCGCCCAGATCCTCGAAGCCGCGCTGGAGGAGCGCTTGCGGCAGCGCTCGCGGCAGGGGTGGGATGGATGATGCTTGCAACGTGCTCACGTTTGGCTCAGTTAGTGCCGGTGTTGGCGGGTGTTTATTTGATCTGAGTGGCCAGCCAAGCGGCCAACTGGCGCACAGCATCATCAGTTGCGGCAGTGAGCGCACGCACGCCGCCTGCAGCATCTTGGGATGTGGCGGGGGCTTTTGCTAAAACGGTGGTTTGCGCAGCGAGCTGATCGTTTTTGAGGAGGCTGGCGCGCAGGCGCACGAGGCCTTGGCTGCTGCTGGGGCTCTCAAAAAGCTGGCTGAATTCATCAAGCTCGATACGCAGCACCCAGGGCGCAACGCCTTCGGTAGAGAGCACGGGGCCTTGGGCGGCGAGGGCATCGCGTACTCGCGCGCGAATGAGCTGGGCGGGGCTTGTGCTCCAGCGGGCCTGGGCGTAGGGGAGCAATTGCTGGGCATTGCTGTATTGCAAGCGATACAGCAAGGAAGGGCTGTCTAGGCTGGCGCTGGCTTCGATGTCGGGCAGGGCGACAGCGGCGCTGCGTGTTACAGGGGAAGATGTTGCTGCGCTGAGCACAGGGCCAAAGTCGTACACAGCTTTGAGGGCAGGGGGCTGAGGTGTGGCGCAGGCGACCAGCGCGAGGGTGAGCGCAGGCAGCATGAGCCTGTAAAAACGTTGCAACATCAGTTTTTTTACAGCATTTTTAATGCTTTTTAGGCCTTTAGCCGGCATAGAACCTGCGTGGAGTGCTATTGAATTTATAGTGTTCATGATCTTCAATGTGTGGATGTCACGGTCTTATTTTGAAGGGCCCGAGCTAGCGGGCGCTGAAAACCCGCGCTCACCAGGGCCGGGGGGCACGGGAGCGTTGCCGAAGATCAAGCTTTGCGGGTTGTCGCCCAGCTCTTTGACCACGCTGGTCGTGGCGCGCGCGGCGCGAGCGGCTTCATCGAGCATCCGGGTGGAGCGCGGCAACGTGTTGGCAGTCAAGGCCTGCGCGCTTTGGCCGATGGCTTGGGCTGCGCTGTTGGCGCTCGATAGGCCTTCGTTCATGCGATCGATTGTGCCTCCGGTGTCTGTCATGCGCTGTGCGACGCTGCTCATGTTGCTCACTGCTTTGGTGGTTTCTTGCGCGGTTTTGTTCAGCTCACCAGCCGTGGTTTGCAGGGCTTGCATGGTGCCGCGTGTGTCGCGTACCAAGGCGGGAATGTCGGTGCGCTCGGGGCCAAATTGCGCATCGAGGATTTTTTGCATCGCTGTGACTTGGCCAGACACATTGCTGGCGCTGTTGCCCACGGCTTGCACGCTGCCAAACAACAGCTTTTGATTGTCGGGCGCGAGCAATTGGTTGAGCCGCTTGGTGGTCTCTTCGATTTGCACCAAAATATTCTCGCCTTGATCGGAGAGCTTGGAGAGCAGACTGGGCTTCAAGACGATGCGTGGCGGTGTGCTGCCGGAGAGATCGAGCAAATCATTGGATGAGCCATCGTCATCCAACTGCACATAGGCCAAACCCGTGACGCCTTGGTAGCCAAGCACAGCATAGGTGGCTTGGGTGATCGGCGTGCCTTGGTTGATGGCCAAGCTCACGAGCACATTGCCGCGCGTTTTAGGATCGAACTCAATGCTGTCGACCTTGCCCACCGCAATGCCCCGGTAGCGCACAGCGGCTTGCGGCTGCAGGCCGGTGACGGATTCGCGGGTGGAGAATTCGAGCGTGTCGCGGATGCGGGTATCGCGCATGAGCCAAGCGGCCAGC
>JANMFP010000005.1:0-1679 GCA_031378135.1 Variovorax sp.
CCCACATCGCTTTGATTGAAGCCGGCATGACGTTTGACGCCATCCTCGCCAGCACCAAAACCCACAAGCTCGCCGATGGCACCGATTTCTACAGCATCAACCCACTCGGCTACGTGCCCGTGCTCGAACTCGACGACGGCACGCGCCTCACTGAAGGCGCAGCCATCCTGCAATACATCGCCGATCTTGCTCCAGCCGCAAATCTGGCTCCCGCCAACGGCACCATGGAGCGCTACAAGCTTCAAAGCCTGCTGCACTTCATCTCCACCGAGATCCACAAAAACTTCGCCCCGTTGTTCAAGCCCGGCATGCCGTTAGAGGCGCAGCAAATGGCCAAAGACAGCTTGGCTGGTCGCTTCAAGTGGATCGACGGTGAACTCGCCGGCAAGCAATATTTGATGGGCGACCAATTCACTGTCGCCGATGGCTACCTGTTCAACGTCACCAACTGGGCCGCATTCGTCAAGGTCGATCTCACGCCCTATGCCAACATCAATGCCCTACGCGCCCGAGTTGCTGCCCGCCCGGCAGTGCAGCAGGCGATGAAAGCGGAAGGCTTGATCAAATAAGGTGTTAAAAATTAGCCTATTTCATTCGATTCGCACAAATCGAACGAAATAGGTACAATTGCGGCATGCAAACCATGACCGCCAACGCTGCCAAAACCCACTTTGGCCAATTTCTAGATATGGCTCAACGCGGGCCTGTGCATGTCACCAAGCACGACCGCGTGGTCGGCATCATGGTGCCCGCACATGATTACGAAGCGATGCGGGCTTTTTATGCAGAGCGCTTAATCAATGAAATGAAAAAAAGCAGGGCCTCAGCCAAAGCTGCAGGAATGACGGACGCTGTTCTTGCAGAGTTGCTTGCTGACGAGAGTTAAACATCTTGCGAGGCTTGCAGCAACGGCTGGTCATCGACACCAATGTGCTTATCAGCGCTGCGATTTCAGAGGCGGGCTCGATAGCGCGATTAGTAGATCACAGCTTGATTCGTCATCAGGTGGTGTTGTGCGAGGCCAGCTACGCAGAGTTTGCCAGTCGCTTGACCAAGCCCAAGTTTGAACGCTATATTGACCGGCCGCAAAGAGAGCGCATCTTGCTGAATTTGCATGGACTTGGTTTTTGGCAGAACAATCCTGATGTATTCCTCGGCGCAGTACGATGCAGAGATACCAAAGACAATCTTTTCATCGATCTTGCGCTGCATAGCAAGGCAAGCATGCTAATCACGGGCGATCAAGATTTGCTCGTTTTGGCGAGCGAACTAGCCGTGCTCGGGCTGCAAGTGCTGCCACCCGCTCAAGCGCTAGCTCTGCTGCAAGCCAACTAATCGCTAAGGCGAATCACAAATTCGGAGCCAGCAATCTTTGCAACTGCTCTTCCGTCTCGCCGCGCCGTGCTGCCAAATCCTTGAGTTGGTCTGCGCCAATCTTGCCGACGTTGAAATATTGCGCTTCGGGGTGACTGAGCATGAAGCCGCTCACGCTGGCGGCGGGCGTCATGGCCAAACTTTCTGTCAAGGCCATGCCGATGTCTTCACATTGCAAGACGCGAAACATGTCTCGCTTGGGGCTGTGATCGGGGCAGGCGGGATAGCCGGGGGCGGGGCGAATGCCTTGATATTTTTCGGCAATCATATCTTCATGACTCAAAGATTCGCTCGCTGCGTAGCCC
>JANMFP010000285.1:0-22551 GCA_031378135.1 Variovorax sp.
GACAGCATGTTCATGAGCAAAAAAGCCCTGCTCGATTTCTATGAAAAAGAAATTGAAGATGCGCATAAAAACGGCATCTTGTTCAGCCTGCACGTCAAAGCCACGATGATGAAGGTCTCGCACCCCATCGTGTTTGGCCACTGCGTCCGTATTTTCTATCGTGACGCTTTTGCCAAGCATGCCAAATTGTTTGACGAGCTGGGCATCAACGTGAACAACGGCATGGTGGATCTTTACGCCAAGATTGCCACCCTGCCCCAAAGCAAGCAAGACGAAATCAAGCGCGATTTACATGCCTGCCACGAAGGCCGCCCAGCGCTCGCGATGGTCGATTCCGCCAAGGGCATCACCAATTTCCATTCGCCAAACGACGTGATCGTTGATGCGTCCATGCCTGCGATGATTCGCAGCGGCGGCATGATGTGGGATGCCAATGGCCGCTTGAAAGAAGTCAAGGCCGTGATGCCTGAGTCGACCTTCGCGCGAATCTATCAAGAGATCATCAATGTCTGTAAATGGCATGGTGCCTTCGATCCCAAAACCATGGGCACCGTGCCCAATGTTGGCCTGATGGCGCAGCAAGCTGAGGAATATGGATCGCACGACAAGACGTTTGAAATAGAAGAGGCTGGCACAGCCAACATCACCGACATCAACACCGGCGAAGTGCTGATGAGCCAAGAGGTGGAAGCCGGCGATATTTGGCGCATGTGCCAGGTCAAGGATGCGGCGATTCGCGATTGGGTCAAGCTCGCTGTGAACCGCGCACGCAATTCCGGCATGCCGGTCGTCTTCTGGCTCGATCAGTTCCGCCCGCATGAAGCGCAAGTGATCACCAAAGTGAAGATGTATATGCATGAGCACAATACTGCGGGCCTCGATATACAAATCATGAGCCAAGTGCGCGCGATGCGCTATACGCTTGAGCGCGTGGCTCGCGGCTTGGATACGATCAGCGCCACAGGCAACATCCTGCGCGATTACCTCACCGATTTATTCCCCATTCTTGAGCTAGGCACCAGCGCCAAAATGCTCTCCATCGTGCCCCTCATGGCCGGCGGCGGCATGTATGAAACCGGCGCAGGCGGCTCAGCGCCCAAGCATGTACAGCAGCTCACGGAAGAAAATCACCTGCGCTGGGATTCGCTCGGCGAATTCTTGGCTCTGGCCGTTTCGCTCGAAGACATGGGTCTCAAGAAAGGCAACCCGCGCGCCAAGCTGCTCGCCAAAACGCTAGACGCCGCCACCGGCAAGCTGCTCGATAACAACAAAAACCCGTCCCCCAAAACCGGCCAACTGGATAACCGCGGCAGCCAGTTTTACCTCGCAATGTATTGGGCGCAAGAGCTCGCCGCGCAAACCGAAGATGCCGAGATGGCGGCTAAGTTTGCACCGCTGGCGAAAACTCTTACTGAGAACGAAAAGAAAATCGTCGACGAACTCGCCGCCGTGCAAGGCAAGCCCGTCGACATTGGCGGCTACTACAAGCCCGACTTCGCCAAGCTCGACAAGATCATGCGCCCTAGCGCGACGCTGAATGCGGCGCTGGCGGCTGTGGTTTAACGCTCCGCCTCGTTTAACCAGCAAAGCCCTCGGCGACAGTCGAGGGCTTTTTAGTTATCATGAAGCTCTTAATTTAATAGCAATCGACGCAGGTTATTTGCCGGCTAGAGGTCACTTTGGCTTAAAAATGATGCGTTTGTAACGTTTCATTTGACGATGGGACAAGGCAGCGCCCAAAAAGCCTAGAGCCCTTTGCCGCGTGCAATATCCATAATGACGCGCGCCCCCAAATACAGACGTGGCTCAATAGCATCAATCGCCACCCATTCATTGTCTGCAGAGTGAGCACCGAATCCCGGTAAGCCGAAGCGCTCGATCACAGGTGCTTTGGTCTTGAGTGCAGCAAAGGCCGCATCAGTGCCGCCACCCTCGGGCTGGTCGTCCACGATAAGTTTTCGTCCGAGTTCAGCGTATATGGTTTGCGCATGCGCTGCGAGCTTGCGATTGGCCGGGGTGGCTTCTAGCGGCGGGCGGCGGCGCTCAAAAACAACCGTCACCTTGGCCTCTGGCAAAAGCTGCTTCTTGGCGCGTTCGCGCACTGCTGCTTCAATGCGCTCGTAATCCGCGACCCGCAACACCCGCACATCAGCCTGAGCGGTAGCGTAGGCCGGAATCACGTTGCGGTTGGTGC
This sequence comes from Variovorax sp., assembly GCA_031378135.1. GTDB lineage: Bacteria > Pseudomonadota > Gammaproteobacteria > Burkholderiales > Burkholderiaceae_C > JANMDU01. The sequence continues at coordinate 2,195 of JANMFP010000285.1, forward strand.
CAGATTGCGCAACCGTCCAGTTCAGCTTGAGGCCCACCTGCGGCTCCGATAGATCGCGCATCTGCATGATCTGATGCGATAACTCATATAAGGCATTAACGCCGCGCTCAGGTGCACCGCCGGCGTGAGAAGCTCGGCCTTCCACATTGAGATACACCGAGCCAATACCACTGGTCGCCAGTGACAGCTTGTCTTCATTGTGGCGGGTGGCTTCGAATGATAGTACAGCGTCGTGCTCGGCGCCGGCATCAGCCAACGCGGCTCGCGACCCTGGCGAGCTGATCTCTTCGTCACTGTTAATGAGGACGGTCAAGGTGCCGTATTCGTTGAACTTGAGTTCTTTCAGCATCGCCAGCAAATGCACGATCATGGCAACGCCCTGTTTGTCATCTGCAATGCCCAGGCCGTATGCGCGATCACCCTCAATTCGGAAAGGCTGCTTGGCCAGCATGCCCTTCAAATACACGGTGTCCATGTGCGCGATGAGCAAGATGCGCTTGCTGCCCGTGCCTTTGAATACCGCGCGGGTCATGCGGCCTATTTTCTCGGGCGTGTCGCCCATACGGTAAGTGGTGGATTCGGTGGCCTCGATGAAGCTCACCTCAGCGCCCAGCGCTCGCTGCTTGGCAGCGAGCAACTCGCTAGCCTGCGTGAGGCCTTCAATATCGCGGCTGCCCGTCTCGATCGAAACGAACTCTTTAAGCGTGTCCAGCAGCGGTTGCCGTTGCGCTGTTGCAGCGCGCTGTATGGCAGCGTCGGCCTGGGTGGCCAGCTGAGCGGATGCGGGAACGAAGCTGAGCGCTGATGCCAACATCGTCACGCGTGCAAGTTGTCGGGCAATATTCATGGTGTCTCCTCTTGTTTGGGTAGATCAACATAATAAACGAGACACTATCACCTCAACGATGCGCCCGAATGCTCGCCAAGATGCCTGCAACAAAAAGCCCTGCCGCGAGCCATTGCGCGCTGTAAGGCCATTGCCCATCCCAAACGAACGAATACAACAACGCAAAAATCGTCTCGCTCACGATGAGTTGGCCGCAGAGGCTAGCGCTCAACCGTTGACTAGCAATGTTCCACAAAATCGTGGCCAGCCATGCCGAGCCGATGCCAGTTGCTACTGAAAGCATAGCTGCTAGCGCAATATATTCGCCGGCCAGTAGCACTTTTGGCTCTGAACCTGCGATGAGCCAGAGCACCAGTGCGCCCAGCCCGGTGGCCACGCCCAGCCAATTGGCCCAAGTCGTTGCGCTTACCTCGGGATGGTCACTCAGCCATTTGGCATTCATCAAACCGAAGGCTGTCCAGCAAGCCATGGAAGCCAAGGAGAAGGCCACGCCGCGCCAGAAGTGATCTCCTCCAGTTGCGGCGCTGCCACCGTGTGAGGCCTGCATCATCAGCGCCAGCCCCAAACCCGTGAGGATCAAGCCCGGAATCAGTGATTTCCAAGTCAGGCCCGCAGGCTTGCCCAAGATCATCATCCACAGCGGAATCGTGCCGATGATGAGGCTGGGCACTTCAGTGCCGGCATCTCGAATGCCGTACACCAGCAGCAAGTAATAGCCCGTGAAGCCCAAAAAACTCAAAAGCACTGCTGCACGGGCTTGTGCCCAAGTCGGCCATTGTTTGCTCCGCGCCAACAACATCAGCGCAAAGGCCAGCAGCCCGTAAGACACAAAGCGCCCTGCCGTGAAATCCACCTCACCAAAGCCCGGCAGCATACGCGGTGCAACAAATACTAAGCCCCAGAGAGCTCCCGCCGCCAGGCCTGCGGCAATACCCACCCACATTTCAGTGCGATGCGCTGGTGCTGACGAGGCGCAGGCCAAGCGCGCCCATCACGCCGACCGCCAAACGATCAATCAAGGTTTTGGCGCTCAAATACACCGAGCGCGGCTTGGATGATGAGAGCACGAGCACCACGATTGCCATCCAGCCCGTTTCCATCACCCACACGCCAAGCATCACCAGCAAAGCCGCTGCCAGCGGAAATTGCGGTGGCAGTAAAGCAGCAAATACACTGCCATACACCACGGCAGTTTTTGGGTTGCTCAGTTGCGTATACAGCCCCAAGCGAAACGATGCCCAAAGGCTAGCGCGGTGCTGCTCCTCAGGCTCAGCATCAATACTCAGAGGCTGTGGCGCGGCACGCCAAATATTCCATGCCATCCAGATCAAATACAAACCGCCTGCGACTTTAAGAGCCACATATAGCACGGGAACTGCCGTGAGCACCGCATGTAGGCCGCCCAAGCATAGCCCGGCAATAAAGGTCGCGCCAAAGCCCAAACCAAGCGAGAGCGCCAAACCTTCAGCACGCGATTTGGCCACCGCGGTGCGCGCCGCCATCACAAAGCTGGGGCCGGGGCTGAGCACGCCAGCGAGCAGCGCCACCAAAATCAAACCCACTGAACTGATATAACTTGGGATTTCCATCATGACATTCCTTTATGTTTTAAGCGCCAAAACCATCATCTGCCGCAATCACCGCGCCATTGATGAAACCGCTCTCTCTTGAGCAGAGCATCACGAGCAGCGCATCCAAATCCTCAGGCTTGCCCACGCGCTTGCGCGGCAGCATTTGCACCAGCTTTTGGCCTTGCTCGGTTTGCCAATGGTGGTGATTGATTTCGGTGTCGATATAGCCGGGGCAGATCGCATTCACATTGATGCCGTATTTGCCCCACTCCACAGCCATCGCTTTCGTCATGTGCACCACGGCCGCTTTGCTCATGCAATACACGCCGATTTGCGGCAGCACTTTGAGGCCGGCCATGGAAGCGATGTTCACGATGCGCCCGCCGGTATAAGTGCCCGGCGCTGCGCCTTTTGCACGTGCGAGCATGCGCTTGCCCACCTCTTGCGCGACGAAGAATGAGCCGCGCGTGTTGGTGTTGAAAATAAAGTCGTAATCTTCTTCGGTGATGTCGGTGAGCTTTTGCGTGGTGGAAACGCCGGAGTTGTTGATGAGAATGTCAATCGGGCCGACTTCGGTCTCGGCATGCGCCACCGCTGATTTGATGCTCACGGTATCCGTCACGTCCAGCGCCACCACATGGGCGCTGCCGCCCTCGGCTTCAATGTCAATGCGCAGCTCTTTGAGCTTGTCAATGCGGCGACTCGCCAACACCACGGCTGCGCCTGCTTTGGCCAGCGTTTTAGCAAATTGCGCGCCGAGGCCACTGGAAGCGCCCGTCACCAACGCGACGCGGCCAGAGAGATCAAGTTCGTATGCCATTAGGGAGTCCTCTTTAATTGATAGCAGATAGCATGAGCAAATCAGGGCTGCGCGCCCTAAAATCTCACCTCATCCGATTCAATCATTATCAACGAGACTTCTCCCATGAACTCAGCAGAAATTCTTGTCACTCACGGCCCGCGCGAATCCATGGAATACGACGTGGTAGTCGTTGGCGCTGGCCCCGGCGGATTGGCCACAGCGATTCGCTTGAAGCAAAAAGCGGCTGAGACAGGCAAAGACATTTCAGTTGTCGTGATTGAAAAAGGCTCTGAGCCAGGCGCGCATATTTTGTCGGGCGCGATCATGGATCCGCGCGCACTCACTGAGCTGATTCCCGATTGGAAAGAAAAAGGCGCGCCGCTCCATCAAGAAGTCACCGATGACGCGATCATGTTTTTCAGCGAAAAGTCTGCGGTGCGCGTGCCCGGCTTGTTCGTGCCGCCGAATTTGGCCAACCATGGCAACTACATCATCAGCTTGTCCAACCTCACCAAATGGATGGCGCAGCAGGCTGAAAGCTTGGGCGTAGAAATCTTCCCTGGCTTCGCAGCCGCAGAAGTTTTGTACAACGAAAATGGAAGCGTCAAAGGTATTGCCACTGGCAACCTCGGTATCAGCAAGGAAGGCGAAGTCACCGGCGATTTCCAGCTCGGCATGGAGTTGCTCGGCAAATACACGGTCTTTGCAGAAGGTGCGCGTGGGCATTTGGGCAAACAGCTCATTGCCAAATTCCAACTCGACGCAGGCAAAGACCCACAAAGCTTTGGCATCGGCATCAAAGAGCTGTGGGAAGTTGACCCTGCGCGCCATCAGCCTGGCCTCGTGCTTCATAGCGCAGGCTGGCCGATGGATTCCAACACCTACGGCGGCGCATTTCTCTATCATTTAGAAAACAACCAAGTCGCGCTAGGCTTCGTCGTCGGCCTCAACTACGAGAACCCGTATCTCTCGCCCTTCGAGGAAATGCAGCGCTGGAAAACACATCCCAATATTCGCTGGTACCTCGAAGGCGACGAATCCAAAGGCATCAAGAGTGCCAAGCGCATTGGCTACGGCGCGCGCGCTATTAATTCCAGCGGCTTGCTCTCGCTCCCGAAAACTGTGTTTCCCGGCGGCGCACTCATTGGCTGCAACGCAGGCTATTTGAACGTCGGCCGCATCAAAGGAAGCCACGCAGCGATTAAAACCGGCATGCTTGCAGCCGATGCCGCATTCGACGCGATTCACGCAGGCCGCCAGCACGATGAACTCGCCGCCTACCCAGAAGCCTTCGAGAAAAGCTGGCTCAAAGAAGAGTTGCACAAAGACCGCAACTTCAAAAACTGGTTCAAAAAAGGCCTCGCAGTTGGCACGCTCATGAACGGTTTCGAGCAATTCGCCTTGCGCGGCCACATCCCGTGGACGATTCACCGCACCAAGGCCGATCACGAATGCTTGAAGCCTGCCCGCGAATGCGAGGAAATCGTCTATCCAAAACCTGACGGCAAGCTCACGTTTGACCGCCTCTCCAGCGTGTTCATCAGCAACACCAATCACGCTGAAAACCAGCCCGCACATTTGACGCTCAAAGATGCCAGCGTGCCCGTCAACGTGAACTTCATCACCTATGCCGGGCCCGAAGGCCGCTACTGCCCTGCGGGCGTGTATGAATACGTGCGTGATGATGCTGGCAAAGACCGCCTGCAAATCAACGCGCAAAACTGCGTCCACTGCAAAACCTGCGACATCAAAGACCCGACGCAAAACATCGTGTGGGTCACGCCAGAAGGCGGCGGTGGGCCGAATTACGTGGGCATGTAATTTCGTGACATTAATCACGAAATCGATTTAATAGCCCCTCAGATCATTCACAGTTCCCCACTGGGTGTCACATGCGATAACATTGTTTAATGACCTCAGCACAGTTGTACAGACGGCAGGGATTACTTATTCACACGCCGATTTGGGTTGCGGCCGTGCTGTTATTTTTGTGGTTTTCTTACCGCTGGATGCCAATGCCACCGCAAGAAATCACCATCAGCTCAGGTAGCTCAGGCGGCATGTATCAAGAGTATGCGTCGCGCTACAAAATGGCTTTAGAAAGCTTTGGCATCAGCGCCAAAGTCATGGAATCTGCTGGTACGGGCGAGAACATCAAACGCTTGAAAGATCCTGCATCCAATGTGCACATGAGCTTCGCGCAAGGCGGCTATGCAACCAGCGAATACAGCCAGAGCCTAGGTGCAGACATTGAGACAATTGCGCAAGTGGACGTTGAGCCGGTCTGGGTGTTCTCGCGTTTTAAAGATGTCGATTCTTTGCTGCGCCTGCAAGGCACGCGGGTTGCCATCGGGCAAACGGGCAGCGGCAGCCGAGCTGTTGCAGTCCGCATGCTTGAGCAAGTGCGCCTAGAGCCCAAAGATTTGATGCTTTCTGAATCTGTGGGCATGGAGATGGCCAAGGCCCTGAGCGAGGGCCGCATTGATGCTGTGATTTTTGTGGCCTCGCCAAATGCACCATTGGTACAAGCTTTGCTCAGATCACCGAACGTGTACATGGCCAACCTGCGACGCAGCGCTGCAATGATTGAGCGCTTGCCCTATTTAGAAGCACGATTTGTCGCAGCGGGCAGCCTGCGGCAAGATACGCAGCAACCACCGCAAGACACAGTGCTGCTCACCACGCTGGCCAGCGTCGTGGTCCGAGAAGATCTGCATCCCATGATCAAGCGCATCTTGGCCAGCACTGCGCTTCGCTTGCACACGGCAGCAGGCCCGCTACACAACGCGGGCGAGTTTCCGCATCTCAAACGCGTGGAGTTTTCCAGCTCGGCGCAGGCGCGGCAGGTTCTGCGCAATGGCTTGCCTTGGTTGGAATCTAATTTCGGCGTATTTTGGGCGCAGTGGATTTATCGCTTGATGTTGATTGGATTGCCCTTGGCCATGATGGCTTTATTGCTCAGCCGAATCATTCCTGGTTATCTGCGTTGGCTCATGGAAAGTGCCATCAATCGTTGGTATGGTGAACTCAAATACATTGAAAATGATCTCAACTCCACCAGCAAACCCGGTGGCCTAGAGATAGCGCGCTACCGCGGGAAATTGCGCGACATCAATAGGCGAGTCTCCAGCTTTGAGGCGCCTCGTAGCTTCATGCAGCGCATGTATGTTTTGAAGAAGCATGTGCAATTCGTGCAGACACAACTTCAGAGCAGTCACGGAAGATGAAATTTGATCTGCTCTTTCGCCGCCGATGGTGGCTTTTGTACGCGCCCGTCTTGTGCTTGGCTGCATTCCTCATTTGGCTTTCTTACACCAGTTGGATACCACAACCCCCACGCAAGCTCACGATAGCAGCTGGCCAAGCGGGTGGGCGCGACTCAACTGGCGCTTCGCTATCGCGAGCGGCTGTCTAGCATGGGCATTGAAGCAGATGTGCTCAATATGAGCAGCGCACATCTTGGCCTTGATGCGCTACGCAGTGTGCCCTCTCAAGCGGATATGGCCTTGGTCAGCGGCTTGAGCGCTGCGGCGAAGGCGGCAACGATGCCCGGACAAGCCATCCCAACGGCCACAGAAACGCTGCAAGCCTTGGCCGTGATTGAGCGCGAGCCGTTGTGGGTTTTCGCACGAACGCCTTTGATGACGAAACTCACTGAGTTGCGTGGCTTGCGCATTGGCATCGGATCCGATGATGCGCTGGCTGAGAGCGCAACTCGCATTTTGTTGCGTCATGCCCAACTCAAAGTCACGGATGTACAACTCATCAAAGCGCCGCGTGGGCAATTGGCCAATCAATTGGTCGATGGGCAATTAGATGCAGTCATTTTGTTGGCCAGTGCGGCCAGTGAGTCGGTGCGCGTTCTGACGCGTAGCCCTGCCATTTCCATCCTCGGGCTGGATCAAGTGCGCAACTTGGTGCTAAGCGAGCCTCGCCTGCGGCCTTTTGTCTTGCCGCAGGGCGTCATCGAGCTGCGCGGTGATATTCCTCCGCGCGATCTCACCATGGTCTCAGCTGATTTGCAATTGGTCATCCAACCCACGATGCACCCAGCCCTGCAGCGCGCCATACTTGATGTGGCCAATCAAATCCATGAACGGCCCAGCTTCTTACAACGCCAGGGTGAATTTCCGCGTGTCACCGATATGGATTTTCCTACCTCTCCCGTTGCTCGTGATTCCTTGCGCAGTGCCAAACCATTGTTGGAGCAGTTCCTGCCCTACGGCTGGGCACAATTAGCGCAATGGCTGTCTCTGGCCTTCTTTCCGATTGCTTTGATTGCAGCGTTGATCCTTGCTTGGATTCCATCTTGGTTTGATTGGCGCGCGAATGCCTTGCTGCAAAATTTTTATGGTGAACTCAAATTTTTAGAGACGGAAATAGAGCCTGTTGCCAGCGAGCGCCCGATTGAAATCAAGCGCCTGATGCAACGCATTGACGAAATCGATATGCAGGTGATGCAGCTTGATTTACCCGCACCCTATGCCGAGCGCTGGTACACGCTGCGCACGCATCTGGCTGAGGCACGGGATCGCCTGCTGAGCCTTCGCGCACGCTAAAACTGCAATGTGATGCCTGCTGAAAATCCTCACATAAAACGTGTAGAGTCAAGGGCATGTCTAAGTCCTCTACGCTAACCAAAAAATCTTCTCCACACATCGCCATCATTGGTGCGGGTATGGCCGGCATCACTGCTGCGCGCACCTTAAACCAAGCGGGTTATCGTGTCACCGTGTTAGAGAAAAGCCGAGGCGCAGGTGGCCGTATGTCGACACGGCGCAGCGAGTTTGGTGGCTTTGATCATGGGACGCAATACTTCACCGTGCGCGATGCACGCTTTCGACAAATGATGCAATGGGCGCTTGAGACAGCGCCAGATATTGCTCGCCCTTGGGCAGCCAATGCTGTTCGCGTGCTCGATAGCCAAGGCCGCACCTTGGAAGCCGCACTGCCCAGCCGCGAGCCGCATTGGGTGGCGCAGCCGGGTATGAATGCCTTGATCGGCCACATGGCGGCTCCTCTTGTGGCAAACAAGCAAGTGATCTTTAACCAGCAGGTGCGTTTGATTGAACGCGCAGGCAATGGCCAATACAGCTTGCAATGCCACAACCCGCTCGATTCATCGGCCAAGCCCACTTCAATAGGCGGATTTGATCGCGTCTTGCTCGCTATTCCCAGCGTGCAAGCTGAGGCTTTACTGAGCGATAGCGCGCAAGCCATCGCTTCGAACCCACTATTAAAAAGTGAGCATTCTGCGCAGATTTTATGCCGGCGAATGGCCGATTTCTCTCAAAAAATCAGTGCTGTGACGGTCTCTCCATGCTGGACGCTCATGCTCGCCTTCCCTAATGCGCTGCCCCTCAAACCCAATGAGCCTGTGCGCGTGTTGGGCCCACAATGGAACGCAGCGCGCTCCACCCATCACCGCATGGCTTGGCTTGCCCGCGAAAGCTCCAAGCCTGCGCGCGGCGGCATTGAGCGCTGGACGGCGCAGGCCAGCGCGGATTGGAGCAAAGAGCATTTAGAAGACGACAGCGAACGCGTGAAAGCAAAAATGCTCAAAGCTTTTGCTGAGATCACCCACATCCGCGCAACGCCCGCCTATGCGCAAGTGCACCGCTGGCGCTATGCCAAAACCGACAAAGCGCTGGGCACCTCGCATCTGTGGGATGCAGCGACAGGAATAGGCGTCTGTGGCGATTGGTGCATTGGCCATCGGGTAGAAGATGCTTTTATCAGTGGACTAGAACTCACAGATCGCCTCACACAAGCGCAATAAGTCACACTTGCGCTGATGTCTGCAAGGCGCTCTATGCACTTGTTTGGATAATACGGCAATGAACTTTTTGACAGGTGATACTGTGCGGCGATTGGGCATTCAATGCCTTATTGCTCTGTTTGCCCTGCTCGGGCCGGGTTGGCTGTTGGCGCAAACCTGCGCTATTCCGGGTTTGCTCGGGCCCGTTGCGCTCAGCGCAGTCGCTAACAGTTATTTTCCGGGCATTGCAAACGCCAATGCAGGCAACACCAGCATCTCTTTAGGCCTTCGCACCGGCGCTGCAACTGACATTTCACCGGGTGATTTGCTGCTGATCATTCAAATGCAAGGGGCAGAGATCAACTCAACCGACACCAACCAATATGGTGATGGTGCAGGCAGCGGCGTCAATGAAAACAACACGGGCGATCCTGCCCGCGGAAGCGTGAGCAATATCGCCGGCCAATACGAGTTTGCCATTGCCACCAACGCTGCAAGCAGCACTGGCACAGTCAATCTCAGCGCGCCGCTCACCTACAACTATGTCAATGCCGCAGCCAGCGGCACCCAAGGCCAGCAACGCTTCCAAGTGATTCGCGTGCCCCAGTATTCCTCTTTGGCCATGAGCGGCACGATTGATGTCACCCCATGGGATGGCAGCTCAGGCGGTGTATTCATCGTGGATGTTGCAGGCTCTCTGGCCTTAGGCGGCGTGACCATCAATGCCAGCCAACGCGGTTTTCGCGGTGGCGGAGGTGTCAACCAAAACCCATTGTGTACGGGCAGCAGCGGCGCTGCCGCATGTACGGAATACCGCTCTGTCAACGCCAACCCAGCCAATGGCGCTACCAAGGGCGAAGGCATTGCAGGCTCGCCGGCATTCACATTCAACAGCTACAACAACACAACCAACGGCTCAGCGACCGGCGCCGACGGCTACCCCAATGGCGATCGCTCCCGTGGTGCGCCCGGTAACGCAGGCGGTGGCGGCAATCAACACAACGCTGGCGGCGGCGGCGGCGGCAACGGCGGCATCGGCGGCTTTGGTGGCAACAGTTGGAATGCCAGTAACGCGAGCTTTGAAGGCCAACGCTACGGCGGCTTCGGCGGTGCGAATGGCTATACCTCTGCAACGCGCATCATCATGGGCGGCGGCGGCGGCTCAGGCGATGTTGGCGGCAACACCAGCAATCCTGCGCATGGCGGCTCAGGCGGCGCCATTGTGATGATTCGCGCTGGCACGATCACGGGCAACGGCACGATCAATGCCAATGGTGCGAACGGTGTGCAATCAACCGGCACAGATGCCTCGGGCGGCGCAGGCGCTGGCGGCACGATTTGGATCACGACGGGCAACGGATCGCTGCCCGGCACTTTGGTGATGACAGCCAATGGCGGCGTGGGTGCCAATTCTGGCCCGATGGGTGGCAATGCAGAAACAGATGGGCCGGGTGGCGGTGGTGGGGGTGGTGTCTTGATCACCAACTCAACAGGTGGCAACTTCACGGCCAACGGCGGTGCGCCTGGCACGATGACCAATTCCAGCAGCACGGTCTGCGGCACAGCGTCGCCCAATCCTCAGTGTTTCGCCACCGCAGGCGGCGTTGGCAACACCGCTACGATTGCCGTGCCAGTCGCGGGCACAGGGGTGCGCCTTGGCCATGAATGTTTGCCAGATTTGCGCGTTACCAAAGCCACTACCACGCCGCTGATCAGCGTCAGCGGCGCGACCACCGCGCAATACACCATCAACATCCAAAACTTCGGCGGCGGCGCGCGCAATGTGGTGGTGCAAGACCCCACGTTGCCCGTTGCGCCCAACTGGACGCTATCCGCGACTGCGCCAACCTATCAATATGCGCTACCACTTCCGCTGGCCGCCAACAACCTCTCTTCCGGCGCGGAAGCCAGCAACACCGACAACGGAGCGACTTTTCCACTGGCAGCGACCCCCCTGACTGTGCCTGCGGCGGCCAGCAATGCCCTCACCTGGCGGCAGTTTTTCTTGGCGCCCATCAAAAACGGCGTGCCGAGTTCGATCACCATCAGTTTCGTTGCGGCGATTCCTGCTGCTGCTTCGGTGGGCTGCTATCACAACGCGGCAGGCGTCAGCTTCTTGGATGCCACGCGCCTGAGCACGGGCGCTAACCGCATGGTCACACCAGCTGCCAACAACAGCGCCAATCGCACAGGCCTGGCCTATTCAGCCAACTCCACGTATGCCAGCGGTACAGCCAGCGTCGCCGGCAACAATTACTCCGGCTTGCCCGCAGGCCCCACTGACGAAGATGTTTGCTTGCAAGGCGATCTGTCGATGGCCAAAACAGCCCCTGCCAACGTGGCAGCAGGCCAAACCCTCACCTACACCTTGGTGGCCACCAACGCCGGGCGTGAAATTCGTGACATCAGCTTTGCCGCTCAACAGGCCACGACTGCGACCAACGCCGTCACCCCCACTGCCATTCTCACCAGCGGCAACCTGCGCATCACCGACACGCTGCCCGCCAGCTTAACCGTGACCACAGCTTTCGCTGGCACAGGCTGGGCCTGCACGCAATCCGGCCAAACGCTCACCTGTGATCGCACCACGCCCGTGCCTGTCACTGCCAGCGCCATCATCGGCACGGTCACGGGCATCGTTCGCGCCAGCAACACGGCCTGCCCTGGGCCACTGGTCAATACCGTCACGCTGGCCGGTTTCCAATCGCCTTATTCAGAAACCAATGTGAGCAACAACAGCTCGACGTTTTCGACCACGCTCAACTGCAACGCCAATCTGTCGATTACCAAAACCAACAATATCACCACGCTGACTGCCGGCACCACCACCAGCTACCTCGTGTCTGCCACCAACACCGGCCCTTCATCGGCCGACGGCGCTGTGATGCGCGACATACCCAGCCCAGGTCTATCGTCATGCACTGTGACGGCCTGCACACCCAGCGGTGGCAGCCCGACAGCGGTTTGCCCCTTGCCTGCGCAATGGCCAAATTTGCTGCTAGCAGCGGGCGTGGCCATTGCTGGATTCCCGTCGGGGGGCAACATCAGCTTCACCGTGGTTTGTAATGTGACGGCCACCGGGCTTCCATAAGCGTTTCGCTCATGCTCTGGCGCTATGCTTGAGTGATGCAGTCTTCTTCTCCCGCCCATATAAGTCGTTACAGCGGCCGCTATGTCGGTAGATTCGCCCCCTCGCCCACCGGCGCTTTGCATGCCGGCTCGCTGGTGGCGGCGCTGGCCAGTTGGCTGGATGCGCGCTCGCATGGCGGCAAATGGCTGGTGCGCATCGAAGATGTCGATACGCCGCGCTGCATTCCTGGCGTAAGCCAAGAAATATTGAGGCAACTGGCCGCTTGCGGCCTTTGTCCAGACGAGCCGCCCGTATTTCAATCGCAGCGCGGCAGCTTGTATCAAGCAGCACTCGATCAATTGACCCAGCAACAAGCGGCCTACCCCTGCGCCTGCTCGCGCAAAGACATTGAAGCAGCATGGGCGCAGCGCGGCATCACAAAAACTGCCCACGAAGAGCTGCCCTATCCCGGCACCTGTCGCAGCGGCCTGCATGGCAGATCTGCTCGGGCTTGGCGCTTTGCTTTGCCGGCTGAAACAGCATTAGAAAGCCCATTTTTTAAGCCAAATCAACCTCTGCCCGGCATAAAATATGCGCAGAGTGCTATTGATTTAAGAGCGAATAACGCAGGCGATGTGAGCTGGCAAGATCGCCGCCTCGGTGCGCAATCACATGATGTGGCGAGCCAAGTGGGCGATTTTGTGCTGCGCCGCGCCGATGGTCTGTGGGCCTATCAGCTCGCCGTCGTGGTGGACGATGCCGCGCAGGGCATCACGCATGTGGTGCGTGGCGAAGATTTGGCCGACAACACCGCGCGGCAAATTTTGCTGCAACAAGCGCTCGGCTACAACACGCCGCAGTATTTGCACACGCCGCTGGTGCTCGCCCCTGATGGCAGCAAGCTCTCCAAGCAAACGGGCGCGCAAGCGCTGGCTTTGGCCGACGAATCGAGCGCCATCGCAGCCTTGCAAGCGGCAGCCGAGGTTTTGGGCATTCCGCTCGATTTGGCTCCAGCCGGATCAACAGATCAGCTGCTGCGAACTTGCACGACATATTGGCAACATCGTTTTGATACAAATTATTGCAAATAGCATTAGCATGAGAAAATAGTTTTTTTCAGCCCATCAGGTGGAAGTTTGATTGCTATGTTTTATCGCCGCTTAAGCCTCGTTGTTGTGCTGTTGTGGAGCCTGTTGGCCACAAGCGCTACTTGGGCGCAGGTGTGCGGCGCACCCGGCAAAGATGGCCCCGCTACGATCAGTGGCGCCAACACCAATATCAACACCTATTTCCAAGGAAACGCTAGTCTGAATGCGGGCGCTTCATCGTTGGTGCTGGGCGCCAGTACAGGCACCTCGGCAGTGATTCAACCCGGTGATGTGTTGCTCATTATTCAAATGCAAGGTGCAAGAATCCAAGCTGTTAATAACAATTGCTACGGCGACGGCCTCGGCCCTTGTACAGACACTGACACGCGCGCGATTGGCTCTGATAAGGCCCAAGGCTTTTTGGAAGATGCGAACTACACGGCGGGCCGCTATGAATATGTGCGCGCAACCAGCGTGAGCGGTACTGGCGTGGCAGGTGACACCGTTAATTTCTCGCCAGCCCTGACCTACGCTTACTCACAAGCCAGCCCCAGCACCACGGATGGCCAGCGTCGCTACCAGGTGATCCGCGTGCCACAGTATTCTGCGCTCACGATCTCTGGCTCGATTCGCCCCACGCGCTGGAATGGCTTAGTAGGCGGCGTGGCAGCCCTGGATGTAGCGGGCGCACTCACTTTTTCTGGCGCTGGCCCGCACATCAATGCCAGCGGCACAGGCTTTCGCACAGGTTATGGCGAACGCGGCGGCACTGCCAACGGAGATCGTCTGTTTCAAAACAACGCTGATGCTCCCAGCGGCGCTCGTGACACCACCAAAGGTGAAGGCATCTCCGGCACGCCGCGTGTGATGTGGATTCCCACCGATCCGTTGGTGTTCAATTCGACTGGCGCTGCACTGACCAATCCTGATCTGAACGCCAACACCCAAGGTTATCCCGGCGGCGACTATGGCCGAGGCGCGCCCGGTAATGCTGGTGGCGGCGGCATCAGCCACAACTCCGCTGGCGGCGGCGGCGGCAATGGTGGGCGTGGAGGAGCAGGCGGAGCCACGTGGAGTGGCGATGGCTCACGCGATGTGGGCGGCTACGGTGGCGGAAAATTGCCGCAAAGCGGCAGCATCGATGCCAATCGCATCGTAATGGGCGGCGGCGGCGGCGCGGGTGATATCAATGGCGGCGGTACGGAAGTTGACGCGCCCAATGCCGTCGAAGGCCCCGGCGGCCAAGGCGGTGGCTTGATTTTCATCAATGCAGGCACACCGGGCGGCGGTTGGCTACAAAGCAATGGCACGCGAGGCCCAACCACCTTCTACGATGCGGCTGGCGGCGGCGGTGCTGGCGGATCGATCCGGCTGATCGCTGCGAGCAACACCAATTTGGTTCGTCTGCAAGCAGATGGCGGCGTAGGCGGTACGCATGATGCAACAGGCGAACCCACACACTGCTCCGGCTCGGGCGGCGGAGGCTCCGGTGGCGTTCTTGTTGCCAATGGCGCATTTGCAGGGAGCAACAGCGTCAATGGCGGCCTGCAAGGCCCCAACCCGCCCAACAACCCGATCAACTGCCAAGGCGATGCTGGCGAAGCGGGTGCATCGCTCAATTTCAGCCCGAGCACGCAGATAGGCGTTCAGCCCGGCTACCAATGCTTGCCGCAGTTGCAGGTGAGCAAACTCACCCTCACGCCCACTCGCACTGCCCCACCCGACACCACAGCCCAATACCAAATCGTCATCCGCAACACGGGCGGCGGCACGGCTTATGGCGTGAGCGCGCAAGACACCCTGCCTGTGCCGTTTGGCCTCGCCGCCGTAGCGACCACAGCCTCTGCCGTGTCCACCACCGTCACTGGCCCGACGCCCATGGCCAACAGCTCCGGCAACACCGCAACAGCCATCTTTGGCACGGCAGGCGGCATATCCAGTGGCGTTAGTGCAAACAGCTACGCGATGGGCGCAAGTGGCGTTCTCACGCTCACCTTCCAAGTCAACCTCAACACCACCACCACCGGCATCTACCAAAACAGCGCCGCCGTGCGCTACACCGATCCGGTGCGCACCACTGGCGCCGATGCCGGCGCAGGCGGTAACCCCAGCATCACGCCCGGCGGCACGTATGCCAACGGCAATCCCGTGCCCGGCAGCAACTACGCAGCATCCTCCTCTACCCAAGAAGACGTGAGCATCACCGGCTCAACACCTACCGTAGCCGACATTGCGGCCACCAAAAGCGGCACAACGTTTGCTTATGTGGGCGATCCCGTGAGCTACATCCTCACAATAAGCAACAACGGCCCGGCCAATGCCGGCCCGATCACGGCGGCAGATATCGTTCCGGCTAGCGTCGGCACAGTGACATGGGTGTGCGTCGTCGTTGGCGGCACGGGCGATTGCGATGGGCCCGCGGGCGGCACAGGCGCGAGCGGCTCGGGCAACAGCATTGCTTTGAACCAGGTGTCGCTCAACTCTGGTGGCGCGATTCAAATCACGGTCGCTGGCACAGCAGCCAGCAGCGGCACTGTGATCAATCGCGTGACCGCAACGCTAGCCACGCCCGGCCTGTCTGATTCCAACCCTGCCAACAATGCTGCCAGCGTCACCACGCAAATCGACCCACGTAATGCCGATTTGGTCGTCATTAAAAGCAATGGTGTATCCACACTGACAAGCGGTGCTGTCACGGTCTACACCATCGTCGTAGGCAACAATGGCCCAGCGCCGGTGAGCAATGCGATCGTCACCGATCCTGTGGTTGCAGGGCTCACGCCGCTGAGCGTCAATTGCACGGCACTTGGCGCAGCGGTCTGCCCAGCAGGTTTGACCACCAGCACACTTGCTGCTGGCATCGCCATCCCCAGCTTGCCGGTAGGCAGCACCATCAGCCTTGAGCTGACTGCGCAAGTTACTGCCGCATCGGGTGGCCGCGTGACCAACACCGCCACCGTCTCTGCACCCGTTGGCACCACAGATCCTGTTAGCAGCAACAACAGTTCCTTCGACACTGACCCCGTCGCTGCTGCCGCCGTTCGCGTGGTAAGCGCAGCCAACATCTGCCCAGCTGGCAGCACCGAGCAACTCATCAATTTGTTGTCCAACGGTCATTTGGGCAACACATCAGCATCCGTGGGCGGCAACATTCCGCAATTCCCGGTTGATTTCTACCCTGGCGATACCAGCGAAGCGATTCAGCAAGGCGCGAAGAATTACGCCGGTGGCTTGGTCGTGCAAAACCCTTTCATCGGCGACATTGCTCGCTCGGTGGGCGGCACGAACAATTGGCTTTACAGCAATGGCAACAATCTCGTCGGCACGCCGAATTACCGCATTTACAGCCAGCAGCTCACCACGCTCGTGCCCGGCCGCCAATATGTCTTCATGTACTACGGCTCCAACGCCATTGTTGGCGGCAACACGACGGCTACCGATCTGCCCAATATCTCCATACGCGTGTCCTCCGGCACAAACACCGTGGCCTATTTGGCCACGCACAGCTATGCTTTAGAGGCCGCCGGCACAGACACTTGGACTCTGCGCCAAGCCGCATTCACTGCCACGACCGCCACCATGAGCGTTGAGCTGTGGGATGCTGCCACCGGAATCGCTGGCGATGATTTCGCCTCGACACAATTTATTCTGCGCGAATGCCGCCCACAAGCCGATCCGCGCGTCACCAAAAGCAATGGTGTGAGCACCGTTACCGCGCTGACGCAAACCACCTACACCGTAGTCGTGAGCAATCCTGGCCCGGGCGATGCCGGCGGCACACTGGTGCGCGATCCCGCTGCCGTTGGCCTGCAAAAAGACAGCATCATTTGCAGCGCCAGCGCGAATGCACAATGCCCCTTGGTGACGACGGTTGGCGGCATCGAAGGCGCAGGCTTGGTGATTCCTCAGCTCTCCGCTGGAAACACCGTCACCTTCACCATCGTGGCCACGGTGCAAGCCTTAAATGGCTCATTCACTAACGCCGTGAGCCTGACCATCCCACCCGATGTGATCGACAGCGACACGAATAACAACAGCGTAAGCGACACCGATAATGTGCTCGGCGTGGCGAATCTGCAGATCACCAAAACCAACAACACCAACACTTTGGTTGCTGGTAGCACCACCAGCTACACGCTCACCGTGAGCAACTTCGGCCCCTCTCCAGCAGACAACGCCGTGCTGCGAGACACGCCCAGCGCCGGCTTGCAATGCACTGGGCCTGTAGCCTGCAGCTCGAACGACGGCAACTTGGCGGTATGCACTGGCGGCACAGTTGGCGCGCCCAATGCTTCCATCCCGCTCGCCACCCTCATCAGCGGCGCAATGCTACCTCGCTTGCGCCAAGGCGGTGTGCTCACCTTGGTTCTGAGCTGCGGTGTGACGGCAACCGGCTTGTAGCGTTCGAGGCTTGGCCTCTCCTACAATCCAAGTCAGTATGACGACACAAGACCACATCGCCTCTCCAGAGGCTACCCAAGCTCACCATCGCCCTATCCGCAGTTTCGTGTTGCGCACTGGGCGCATGGGCACAGGCCAAGAGCGCGCATTAGCGGAGCTGGGCCCAAGTTTCATCCTGCCCTATCAAGCTCAGTTGCTCGATTTAAATACTCTTAAAAGCATAGCATTCCACGCAGATTCTATGCCGGGCAACAGCCTAAAAGACTCTAAAAATACAGAGAACAATAACCTAGACCCTATTTCCAACGATCACCCTGTCGTCTTAGAAATCGGCTTCGGTATGGGTGATGCCACTGCGAAGATCGCGCAGCATCTGCCTGATACCTTGTTCCTCGCCTGCGAGGTGCACACACCCGGCGTCGGCGCGCTGCTGCGCCTCATCGGCGAGCAGCAGATTCCAAACATTCGCATCATCCAACATGATGCCGTCGAAGTGCTCGCGCAGATGATTTCCAAGGAATCACTCGCAGGGATTCACATTTTCTTCCCCGATCCATGGCACAAAAAGCGCCATCACAAACGCCGACTGATTCAACCAGCATTTGTGAACAAGCTCGTGCAGCATCTCAAGCGTGGCGGCTATTTGCATTGCGCTACCGATTGGCAGCCCTATGCCGAGCAAATCTTAGAAGTTTTAAGCGCAGAACCCGCACTCAAAAATACCGCCACCTCACCCGATGGCTACGCCGAAAAACCCGCCTATCGCCCACTCACTAAATTTGAAAACCGTGGCATCAAACTCGGCCACGGCGTGTGGGATGTGGTGTTTGAGAAGATCTGATCTTCTCGCTGCAATTTATTCAGCGCGCAAGGCCTTCTTCAACTCCGCGCCAATCTCCGGCTTGTGCGCAAACGGATCGGTTGGGTTGCGCGCTTGCATGATGTCTTCTAAGCGCGTTTGTACCGAGTTGATGGCTTTGGGGTGGCTGTAGATGTAAAAACGGTCTTGCGCGATCGCGTCAAACACCATTTGTGCCACATCAGCGGCGCTCACCTTGCCACTGCCAACAGCCTTATCGCTCATCGCTTGGCCGATCATCTGGCTCTTGGTCGGCTTAATGCCACGCTGCTTGAATTCTTCAGGCCGATTGCGGTGGCTTTGGCTGATGCCAGTGGGCACGAAGAAGGGGCACAGCACCGAGGCACTGATCTGATCCGTCACCAAGCGCAAATCTTGATATAGGGTCTCGCTCAGCGCGACGACTGCATGCTTGCTCACGTTGTACACACCCATGTTCGGCGCATTCAGCAAGCCCGCCATGCTGGCGGTATTGACGATGTGGCCTTGGTAACTTGCATCTTTCTTAGCCGCCTCCAACATCATCGGCGTGAACACGCGCACACCATGCGCCACCCCCATGATGTTCACGCCCACCACCCACTCCCAATCTTTGAGTGTGTTCTCCCAAATGAGGCCGCCCGAGCCCACGCCTGCGTTGTTGAACACAAAATGCGGTGCACCAAAGCGTTCAAACGTCGCCGCGCCGAGCGCTTCTACTTGATCTGCCTTGCTCACATCCAGTTTGAATGGCAACACCTGCGCACCCAAGGCCGATATTTCAGCCGCAGCAATATCCAACGCATCCTGCTGCACATCCGCCACCACCACATTCATCCCCAGCTTGGCAGCAATGCGCGCGCATTCCAAGCCAAAGCCCGAGCCTGCGCCGGTGAGAACGGCCGTTTTGTTTTTGAAATCAGTGATCATTGAGTTAAGCCTTCTTCAAAATAAAGCCGATTCGAGGGAAATGCACGAAGACTTCGCCAGCTTTTTCGTCGACCCGCCGAATGCTGTAGCGCGTACGCGTGGCGGCCACCAACTCACCGTGGCTGGGCTCCAGACCAAAACTTTCAGCCGTGATCGTGACTTGGCTGCCTAAAGCGATGCCATGCTCGTCTTGGAAGGTATTTTCATGGCCAAATAGGCTAGTAGCCGGCGTATTTATTGCACACACTGCTATGGATTCAGGAGCATTTGATTTGCTAGGTTCGCCTTGCTCAAAAGCCGCTATTGCGTCCATCCAAGCGAGCACGGCGGGCGTAGCATCCAGCACACTCGCCACAGGCGGCACGATACGGCGCGTGAACCACAGCGGGTGATAGACCGCGAAATCGGCGATGCTGGGCTGATCGCCAAGCAGGAAGGCATGGCCATCGAGCATGCTGGAAATACGGCGCAGATAGCTTTTGTAAGTGGCGGCAGCATCCGCAGGATTCATACGCGGCGCTCCGCCTCGCATGGCTTGGCGGTCTGCGGCGAAGGCTTTGAGATTCTCTGGCGGCTGATCTTTGAACACATACGCAGCGCCAGCAGGCTGGAAGTTATACGCCATCGCCACGGAGAAGAGCATGCTATCTGCCCACTGAGCCACCGTGCGCGCTGCGCCTTTGAGCCCTGCGGGATACAAAGTTTTTTCTGGGCTGAGGTGCTCCAACACATCGCACATCAGCATCGTGTCGCAAACGATTTGGTTACCGATTTGCAAAATCGGAATACGCCGATAGCCACCCGTGAGCGCCTGCATATCGGGCTTGGGCATCACCATCGGCTGAAAGACCGATTTCCATGCGAGATTTTTATAGCCAAGAATGGCGCGGATCTTCTCTGCGAAGGGAGAGCTGGGGTAGTGATGGAGAAAGATGTCTTGGTTCATGGTTTGTCTCGGTTTAATTTGTTAGTGTGCTTTTTAATACCGGACGCAGAAGACGCAAAGGTTACGCAGAAGGAATACCAAAAAATTCAGAATGCAGTTTTAGTTT
>JANMFP010000063.1:0-1877 GCA_031378135.1 Variovorax sp.
ATCGTCTTGCTGCATGCCTGCTGCCACAATCCTACCGGTGTGGATTTGAGTACGCAGCAATGGGCGCAACTGATTGCGATCTTGGCCAAGCGAGAATTGATTGCATTCGTTGATATGGCCTATCAGGGTTTTGGCAGCGGGCTCGATGATGATGCGCAAAGCGTGCGCATGCTTGCCGCCGCCCATGTGCCGCTAATCGTTGCGACTTCGTATTCCAAAAGCTTTTCGCTTTATGGCGAGCGCTGCGGCTCGCTAAGTGCGGTGTGCACGAGCTCGCAAGAAGCCGAGCGCGTGCTCGGGCAGTTGATGTCTGCTATTCGCGCCAATTACAGCAATCCACCCACGCATGGCGCCAAGCTCATTGCAGGTGTGCTTTCATCGAAGCCGTTACGTCAATCTTGGGAGGAAGAGCTGGAGGCGATGCGAAAAAGAATCGTGTCTATGCGCACAGCGATCCAAGAACAATTAGTCGGTCGCATCGATGAAAAAATGTGTGCTCGCTATTTGGCGCAGCGCGGCATGTTTACCTACACTGGCCTCAACGCGTCTCAAGTGGCGCGGCTTCGTGATGAGCATGCGGTGTATTTGCTGGTGTCAGGGCGCATGTGTGTAGCGGGTTTAAATACGAAAAATGTCAGCTATGTGGCTGATGCAATCTTAGAAGTGTTAACCGTTTAAATTTTATGAGCAATATGCCAATCGCCGGCATATATACTGCGCCAAGCGCTATGAAATAAAGAGCAAATAGTACTATGAATCATTCTTTATCACTCCAGGATACCGTCGTAATCGCAGGCGGCGGTCCGATTGGCCTCACGATGGCGGCTCTACTGGCATCGCAGGGCATCGCTTGCACCGTGATCGAAGCCGATGAAAGCTTTTGCACGGGGAGCCGTGCGATTTGCTTGTCGCGGCGCTCGCTGGAGATTTTGCATTGGTGTGGTGCGGCGCAATCTGTGGTGAGCAAGGGCTTGGCTTGGACGAGTGGGCGCAGCTATTTTCGTGGCGATGAGGTGCTGACATTTGATATGCCGCATGAGCCCACGCAGCGCTTCGCGCCGATGACGAATATCCAGCAGTTTTATGTGGAGGAATATGCGCTGCGAGCAGCCGAGCGCAACTTTCCTAATCTGATCGATGTGCGTTGGAACACCCGCATCGCGCAAGTGGCCAATCATGCAGATCACGCCATGCTCACGTTGGAGAGCGGCGAGCAGCTTCGCGCCGATTGGCTAGTCGCCTGCGATGGCGGCCGAAGCACGGTGCGCGAGCAGCTGGGCTTGCAGCTGAGTGGTGTGCAATACGAAGGCCGCTATGTGATCGCAGATGTGGTGCAAAAATCGACGCGGCTACAAACGCATCCTGTTGAGCGCCTCGCATGGTTTGATCCGCCCACCAATCCCGGCTCCACCATCCTCATGCATCGCCAGCCTGATGATGTGTGGCGCATTGACTATCAGGTGCGCGATGATGAAGACCCGGCGGAGGCTGTGAAACCAGAGAATGTACTCCCGCGCGTGAAGGCGCATTTGGCATGGATGGGCGAGACGGAGCCATGGGAGCCGCAATGGATTTCGATTTACAACGCGAAATGTCTCACGCTGGATGAATACCGCCACGGCCGCATTTTCTTCGCCGGCGATGCAGCGCATCTGGTGCCAATCTTTGGTGTGCGCGGCTTGAATTCTGGCGTTGATGACGCAGGCAATTTGGCTTGGAAGCTCGCAGCGGTGTTGCAAGGTAAGGCCAGCGATGCGCTGCTGGATACCTACAGCGCTGAGCGCCGCGCCGCTGCGCTCATCAACATTGATTTCGGCAGCAAGAGCACCGAATTCATGAGCCCGCCGCACCATGGCTTTGACTTGCTGCGCCAAGCC
>JANMFP010000089.1:0-11033 GCA_031378135.1 Variovorax sp.
GCTGGCCCGAGTTGGCCAAAATGCTGCAAGATCGCACCGAAAACCACAGGCCGATACTGGATGCTGTAGCTCAGGCCTTGCAACGCTATTGGCAGTTTTTCAAACGCGAGATATGCGTAAGGCGAGATCACATCAAAATAGAAATTGATCTGCTTCATGCGCCCTCCGCATCAGCTTTTTTAAATGATTGATTGTGCGTTGCTTCTGAAAAACTCACATCGCGATGCCTTTGATGCAACTCTTGCCAGATCGATTGCTTCACTTCACTGCTGGCTTGTCCCCAAACCATAATTTCTTCAATCGTGCGATAGCAGCCTTTGCAAAAACCTGTGGCAGCATCCATTTGGCAAACGGAGATGCATGGGGAGGCTATTAATGATGTCATACGAGTTTTTTAGAGCAAAAGTGGCATTTAGCCGGCATATATAGTGAGCAGATTGCTATTAAATTTATAGTGAAATATTTTTTGCTTTTAATCAAGCCGCTTGTTGATCAAAGCCGTAGCTGCGCGTGAATTGGGTTTTCTGCCCAAGGCCGTACTGATGAATTGCCCCGCATCCACGAGCGCATCTAAATCAATGCCCGTCTCGATGCCCAAGCCGTGCAGCATGTACACCACGTCTTCCGTAGCCACATTGCCCGTCGCGCCTTTGGCATACGGGCAACCGCCCAGACCTGCAACAGACGATTGAAAATTCCACACCCCCATTTGCAGCGCAGCCCATGTGTTGGGCAGCGCTTGGCCATAGGTATCGTGGAAATGGCCGGCCACTTCGTTGATGGAGAAATGCACAAGCGTCGCCTCGATGGCGCGCTGCACCTTGATCGGCGTACCCACGCCAATCGTATCGGCCACATCAACTCGCTCTACACCAATGGAGCGCATCAATCCCGCAAGGTAAGCCACCTTGCTCGGCGAAATCTCGCCTTCATACGGGCAGCCCACTGTGCAACTCATCGCGCCGCGCACAGCAATCCCCCTTGCTTTAGCCGCAGCTACGACTGGCGCAAAACGCTCTATGCTTTCCGCAATGGAGCAATTGATATTCTTCTGGCTAAACGCCTCTGATGCCGCACCGAACACCACGATCTCATCAGGCAATATCTTTTCGTCTGCTACAGCTGCCTCATAGCCCTTCATATTCGGTGTCAGCACCGAATAACGCACACCAAGTTTGCGAGATATTCCAGCCATCACAGCATAGTTGTCTCCCATCTGCGGCACCCATTTAGGCGACACATAACTCGTGACTTCAATTTCGCGCAAGCCCGCCGCTTGCAAGCGATGCACGAGCTCAATCTTGACGTCTGCCGAGATGAGCTGCTTCTCGTTTTGCAGACCGTCGCGTGGACCAACATCAATGAGCTGAACTCTTGCTGGAAGCGCCATGGTGAACATACTTTCTATCAAAACTATTGTGGCAAGCGCTGCACGACGCGCAGCAAACTGCGCTCATCAATGCCCATCACATGATTGGCACCATAGCTGCTCTGCGAATCAGGCTCTAGCGCGGCGGCGGCAATCGCAGCATACGCTTGATCCAGAGGTACATACCAACTACCCGCGGGCAAGGCGCGGCTGACTGGCTCAATCGCTAAAGTCAGCTGACGAATCGCGCCATCCGAAGCAATCGCGCCACGCGTGTCTTGGCGCTGACTACCTTTTTCTTCAACGATACGGTAGCGCTCTGCAGCCACTGTCTGCTCAGACGAAAGGCGCTTGACCTGCACGCCCAAGGCAATTAGTTTTCCCACAGCCTGCGTTTGATCAGCAGCAAGCCAATAACCACAGGGCCGGGGGCGTGCCGCCTGCACGGTCAAACTCAGCGCTGATCGCCAAGGCACTTCAATCGCGCGATCTTCCCCCGTTTTCGCATCCACGAATTGCAGCGTTTGCACACCCGGAGTGGCTTGCGCACGTATCACCAAATCCCCCTTGCAAGCTGCCTGCACCGATGCTTGCCCTGCAGCCTTCACTGCGGTCAGCAAAGCGGGTGATTGCTCTGCTGTGGTGCGAAGCACTGCCAGCGTAGCCAATACATGGCTGTGCACCCTGCGTGTGAAATGTGCACGGCCCAAGCCGATGCCGCGCGTCTCAAGAAGTAGGCTGATGGTGTGCCGCAGGCCATAGACATTGCGTCCCGTGTCAGGCTGAACGCCGCCCATGCTCACCACTTGATCTTTCGCATCAGCAGACGATGTGTGATACCAGAAAGTGGACAAACCTTGCCCTTCCAACGCATTGCGAGCCGATGCGATGAATTTTTGCAATGCCAAATCAGTCAGTCCAGAATCCATATTGCCCACGGTAGCCGCTTGCAGCATCGCATCGTATTTGGCATACGCCGAGAATTTATCCACCCAGCGCCCGCCCACGGTGAACTCATGCAAATCCAGCACCACCTGTGGTGCATATTTGAGTGCCGTTTGCGCAATGGCTCGGCCTTCAGGGGTTTGCAGCAGCAAATGATCGCGGTTGACATCTAGCCCGTTGGCAGTCGCCCGCACAAAATTTTGCGCGCCATCGGGATTGGCTCGAGGCAGGATCAACACATTCACTTGCCTCAGCAATTCGATGTGCTTTGTTGCCAGTTGCTCCACAATTGCAAGAGCAGCCTCGCCGCCAGCTGGCTCATTGCCATGCTGTTGCCCCACGATCAAAACAGTCGGCCGGCCTGCTTTGAAAACGCCAGACTCAGACATCTTCACCAAAGGAATCTCACGCCCCTGCTGCGATTGACCAATCATCTCCAGCTTGACACGCGCGCTATGCATTTGTGCCATGCCGCTCAGAAAGGCAAGCGCCTCATCGTGGCTCGCAAAATCTGTGCGCCCGGCTTTCAAGCCCGGTGTGCCATAGGACACCGCAGGATCTGCATAGCGCTTGGCCACTGCTTCGGCAACTCGCGGCACTGTGCTGGGATCAAACTGTGCGTACGCAGCCATTGCAGTGAATGCCGAAGCCCATATCGTCAATTGAATGATGTATCGCAGTACCAAGTTGAGCTCCTCGTTGTGATGTTGGAATTTGTGTGAACTGGCGATGACTTTTTCACCTAGACACGCTCAATGCACTCGTGCTTCAAACCAACCCTTGCCTAAGAGCCAAGCAGCCCAGGGTGGCGCGAGCAAAACAATGGTCGATGCCAGCGGTGCCACCATGCCTGAAATGACGCCAGCCAGCATAGGCATCACCACGCGCAGCGCGAGCATGCCACTTGCCACGAGCAGCGCCATGATGAGCAGTGTGATCGTCACCCACGGCACGATTTGCTTGCCCGTCATGAAAGCTGCAATCATTCGGCCGCCTGCCATGGCCACGGGTGCAACCGCAGCTAGCAAAACGATCACTGCGAGGAGTTGAAGCAGTATTTGCATGTCTGAAATTTACGCCAGCTTGAGCAGCTCAGCGCCATCGCTCACCTGATCGCCCACCGCATACAAAATCTCCGCGATCACGCCATCTTTTGGCGCAGCAATCGTGTGCTCCATCTTCATCGCTTCCATCACGGCAAGCGTTTGCCCGGCTTTTACGGTGTCACCCGCTTTGACCGCGAATGACACGACTTTTCCAGGCATCGGCGCGGTGAGCCGGCCAGCCTGCGCGCCGCCTTCGGCAATTTGGATAAAGGGATCAATCACTATAATTTTAGTAGCACCCAACGCAGTAAATATGCCGGCCATCTGCCCTTTTTCATGTGAAAAGGCATGTACGGAGGCGATCAACTGCTGATCCGCAAAGCTCACCTTCACATCAGCATTTTCCGCACCGCGCTCACAACTGAGCACACCTTGAACCCATCCATCGCCCTGCGTGATCTTGAGCAGCATGGCGCCATCGTGCAGATAGGTCAGCTCCGCATTCACTATCTGCTCATGCCATTCAAACGTAAAGCGCCGAGTGCTCACGCCAAAGAGTAGCCAGCCATCGCGTTTGCTAAACGGATCATTCGTTTCCTGCGCACGCTCTGCTATCAAAACATGAGCTATCCACGCAGATACTACGCCGGCGAGTGATACTTTTTCTTGACGGAACAGCGTTTTTTCTTCTCTTTGGATCAGAGCGGTATCCAGCTTAGCTGTTGCAAACGATTCACTTGTTACCACATGCCGCAAAAATTGCACATTTGTCGAGAGACCAACAATCTGAGTTTGACCAAGAGCCCGATCCATCTTCGCCAATGCCTCCTCGCGCGTTTCACCATGCACGATCAGCTTGGCAATCATTGAATCGTAAAACGGTGAGATCGCATCACCTTCGCGCACGCCATCGTCAATCCTCAGCTCGCTTCGTTCAAAAGCACTGTGCGTTGGCTTGCGATACACATCGAGCGACCCCGTCGCCGGCAAGAAATTGTTGTCAGGATTTTCCGCACAAATCCGCGCTTCAATCGCGTGGCCATGCATGCGCAAATCACTTTGCTGCAAAGGCAGTTTTTCGCCCGAGGCCACGCGCAATTGCCACTCCACCAAATCCAGCCCCGTGATCGCCTCCGTCACAGGATGCTCGACCTGCAAGCGCGTGTTCATCTCCATAAAGTAAAACTTCATGGCCTCAGGTTGATCGTAGCCACCCGTCTGCTCCACGATGAATTCCACCGTGCCCGCGCCCGTGTAGTTCACCGCACGCGCCGCATCCACTGCCGCCTTGCCCATGGCCTCGCGCATGCTTTGCGGCAGCCCAGGCGCAGGCGCTTCTTCGAGCACCTTCTGATGCCGCCGCTGCACCGAGCAATCGCGCTCAAACAAATACACATAGTTGCCATGCGTATCGCCAAACACCTGAATCTCAATATGGCGCGGCTTTTGCACGTACTTTTCAATCAACACTTCGTCGTTGCCAAAGCTGTTGATCGCTTCGCGCTTGCATGAGGCCAGCGCCGCTGCAAAATCTTCTGAGCGCTCGACAATACGCATGCCCTTGCCGCCGCCGCCCGCGCTGGCCTTGATCAGCGCCGGATAACCAATGCGGTCAGCTTCCTTTTGCAGCAACGCATCATCTTGATTCGCCCCGTGATATCCCGGTACCAGCGGCACGCCAGCTTTCTCCATCAACTGCTTGGATTCCGCCTTCAAACCCATCGCCTTGATCGCTGATGGCGGCGGGCCAATGAACACCAGAGACGCATCCGCGCAGGCCTGCGCAAACTCTTCGTTCTCGCTCAAAAAGCCATAGCCCGGATGCACCGCCTGCGCCCCGGTCGCCTTGGCCGCGTTCAGAATGGCCCGCCAGCGCAGATAACTCTCCTTCGGCGAATTGCCCTCGCCTTCACCGATATAGACCGCCTCATCGCAAGCGGCCACATGCTTGGCATTGGCGTCGGCTTTGGAATAGACAGCGACGGTTTGCACCGCGAGTTTTTTAGCAGTCGCAGCCACTCGGCATGCGATTTCGCCACGGTTGGCAATTAGGATTTTTTTAAACATAGGTCATGCAGCTTGAGGACTGCCAGAAAAAAACGATGACACCTTGCGCACCACCACGCGCAAAAACTTCCACAGCACCACGATCAGCAGCACCGAGAGCACCAATACGATGAGCAGCGTGATACCAAAAATCAACGGGTGATTCGTGGCCAGCCAGAGCATGAACATCACCAATCCCTCTTCAGCAAAGCTCACAATGATGTTTGAAAACGGCTCAGGCGAAGTATTCACCGCAGCGCGCGTGGTGGCTTTGGCAGCATGCGATGTAGCCGCCAAAGTGCCGCCAATCAGTGCGGCTACCGTGCCCATGGTGGCGCTATCAG
Source organism: Variovorax sp. (assembly GCA_031378135.1). Lineage (GTDB taxonomy): Bacteria > Pseudomonadota > Gammaproteobacteria > Burkholderiales > Burkholderiaceae_C > JANMDU01. Next base: position 5,751 of record JANMFP010000089.1, read on the forward strand.
CCCCAAACACGCCGCCTGCCAGCGCAGCACCCGCAGGCACGCGAATCACGGTGTGCACCACATCCCAAATCGAATCCAAGCCCGGAATTTTGTCGGCAAAAAACTCCACGAACAACATGAAGCCACTGGCCGTGAGCAGCGCGGGGTTTTGCAAAATCTTGAGGCCTTCGGGCAAGGGAATAAACCCAAGAAAACCTGCGAGGCCCGTGAGAAATACCACCAGATACAGCCGAATGCCAGCGGCCCAGCCTAAAGCTGCAGCCAAGGCAGCGAGAGCCGCCGTGTCCATCTTGCCCACCACTTTGCCCACGCTGCCCACCGCATCGCCGCCCGAGGAAAAAACGCCTTGCATGATTTGCTGAAGGTATTGAAGAATCATGTCCATCGCGGGTCTCCTTGTGAGGCTATCAGCTTACGCTAACCAACTCGGTTTGCGCTTGCTCAAAAATGCCGACACACCCTCGCGCCCCTCGGCGCTGGCGCGAATATCGGCAATCCCCTCAACCGTTTTTGCGATGAGCGGTTGACTGATTTCTCGGCCCGCCACGTCTTGCACCAGCTTTTTGCACACTTTGACCGCATTCGGGCTGTTTTTCAACAGCGCCTGCGTGATTTCATCCACCTTGGTATCGTGCTCATCCGCTTGCACGACCTCATGCACAAAGCCCAAACGCAGCGCCTCTTGCGCAGAAAACCGCTCCGCCGTCAGAAAATAGCGATGCGCCGCCCGCGCCCCCATCGCCCGAATCACATACGGGCTGATCGTGGCCGGGATCAAACCGAGCTTGACTTCGCTCAAACAATAGCCCACCGTGTCCACACTAACCGCCACATCGCAAGCCGCCACCAGCCCCATCCCGCCCGCATACACATCCCCCTGCACCCGAGCCACCGTTGGCTTGGGGCACTCATAAATCACGCGCAGCATCTCCGCCAGCTTGGCCGCATCCGCCAAATTCTCAGCACGCGAATAATCCGCCATCGCCCGCATCCAGTTCAAATCCGCACCCGCACAAAATGCTGTGCCCTCTGCAGCGAGCACGATGCAACGCACATCGTCTCGCGCACCCAGCTCAGCGAATGCCTGCGTGATCTCAGTAATTACTTCATCGTTGAAGGCATTGCGTACATCGGGACGGTTCAGGCTGATGCGGCCTACCAATTGGGACACTTCAATTTTCAACGTGCTGCTCATGTCTTGCTCTCTTCTACTAGCATGTACACCAGATCGAGCACCGGGCAAGACTGACCGAGCCTGGTGAGCGCGGCGGTGATCTGGCCGCGATGGTGCGTGCCATGGTTGAAGACATGCGCGAGTGTCATAGCGAACGGCAAACTCACGGCAACTCCCTCGGTCGTGGTGTAGCTGAGCTTTCCCTCAAATCGTTCGGCATCGAAGCTCTCAATCAGCGGCTTCCAATTGCCCGAGCCGCCGCGCAGCGCCTGCGCCAAACGCTCGCGCACCGGCTCAACCTCTTCGGCCAAATCCATCTTCGGAGAGATGCCTTTTGCAAAGCGCGGGTACCACAGCATGTGCTCGCCCACCAGCAAATGATTGAGCGTGCCGTGAGTGGATTTGAAAAACAAACCCACATCGCGGCGGTAATCTTCATCGCTCAGCTTTTCTACCGCTTCGAGCAGACGATGTGTGGCCCAGACGTTGTAGCGAGCCAGAGTTTGAAAGTGCTGTTGCGCGTTCATGGTTGCCAGACCACCATATCGTCTACTGCATACAACTTACATTGGCCTTGCCCGTTACGGTTGCAAATATCTATAGCGCGCTTCAGCGGATCATCGCCTAGCTCGGCAAAGCCCCAAGCGCCGTTGGGCGCGAGTGCGAATGCGCGAGGCATTTGCTTGGTGATGAAATTTTTGTAGCCTGCTCGTCCCGTATCTTTGACATGAGGCAGCTTGGTTTCATCATCCAAGGCGGCAAACTCAGTCTTGGGTGGTATCGGCGTGGCACTCGGTGCATTACCGTACTTTGCCTGCGTGATCGCAGTCGGCAAGCCAATGCTTTGCATGAATGCATTGACTTTAGGCTGCCAAATGGGCAAGCCTGCGCGTGAGCCAAACATGCTGTGGGCATCTGAGCCGAAGTTGCCAAAGGCCACCAGTTCAGCCTTCCCGCCAGCCGCTGTGTATTTTTCAAACATCGGTCGGAAGGTGTAGGGCGCAAAGAAGCTGTCGTTATCGCCGTAAAACCACAGCGATGGCACTTGCGTTTCTTTGCCGTAGCCGCCCGCAGCGCGCGCCAAGCTGCCCTCCCAGCCTGCGCATGAATCTTGCCGAAGCCCGCCTGCGAAATTCACCAAGCCTCTAACACCGGGGTAGTTCAGCGTGCCGAAGGCCAGCGTCGTCCAACCACCATGCGATTGCCCCATGATCAGAATATTCGCCTTGTCTGCCCAAGTTTGACTCACAGCCCAATCGAGTGCGGCTTTGGTGTCTTGGGCTTGCTGCAAGCCATTGCTATCGATATTGCATCCGCCACCAATGTAGTTGCCCGTTGATTTAGAAAACCCTTGGCGCATGGGCATCAGCACGGCATAGCCGCGCTGCAAGAAAAATCGAGCCGCTGCGCTGTGGCGGGCACGCCCTTGAAAACGAGGATCGCCAAATGACTTGCCGTGATTGATGATCACCAAAGGAAACGGGCCATCGCCATCGGGCTTGTATATCGTGGTTTCCAGCTCAAAGCTAAACAGCCCGCTTTTTTTGGCGATCATCAACACTTGCTCGTTCACGTTAGCATCGAGCTCTTGCGCGAACGCCGGCCAGCAGCCAGCGAACAAGATCAGGGCAAGCGTCCATTTAAAGATTGCGTATTTACTCATGGCTCCAAACTCCAAACTCTCAGGCCACGCAGGCCATGCATGACAGAAAAATCCCTGTCGCTGTGCAGCAAGGTGTAATCGCGCTCAATACAAAACGCACCGATCATCACATCAACTGCGCTGCGGATCGTGAAGCCCTGCGAGACCATGGCACGGTAGTGTTGTGCGGCCTCTTGAGCCAATTCTGGGCTGAAGGCAGACTCCCAATTGAATCCCCGCATCAGCTGGAGCGCGTTTCTATACTCACGCTCATGGCGGAAACCACGCAGCACCTCGTAAAGCACTAAGTCAGGCACGATGATGACTGTGCTGCCGTCTGCCAGCAAAGTCTTGAGCTTTGCTTTTGCTGGCGTGTCTGTGCCTCTGAAAAAATCAATCCAGACGCTGCTGTCAACGACAAGCATTTAAGCCACCCCAGCCGTTTTACGTTTAACTTTCGTCTCTTGCACTGCTGGCTTGGCGTGCGTTGCTGGCGCAACAAAAGGCACACGCCGCTCGCTGACCATGTAGGACGATGTTTGCGTTGCATCAGGTTGATCATCCCAGTGCAACTTCCCTTCCCACTTGAGTACTTCGCGGTAATGCGCTTGGCGCGCGAGCAATTTCAAGCCTGCCTCCACGGCCTCGCGCTTGGTTTTGAACTCGCTGCCGCGCATCGCGGCTTGCATGATGTCGTCGTCTATATCAATATTAGTGCGCATGATGTGTATATCCTTTGTTTAATGCACACATTATGGCATCACATGCGGAAAATGCCAAATTTCGGCTCAGGAATCGGCGCGTTCTTCGCCGCAGCCAAGCCGAGCGCGAGCACGCGCCGAGTGTCTGCTGGGTCGATCACGCCATCGTCCCACAAACGCGCTGTCGCGTAATACGGGTGGCCTTGGGTTTCGTATTGTTGGCGCAGAGGCGCTTTGAACTGCTCCTCTTCATCCGCGCTCCATTGGCCGCCCTTGGCTTGCACGCCGTCGCGCTTGACGGTGGCTAGCACACTCGCGGCTTGCTCGCCACCCATGACCGAGATGCGAGCATTCGGCCACATCCAGAGGAAGCGTGGCGAAAAGGCGCGGCCACACATACCGTAATTTCCTGCGCCGAAGCTGCCGCCGATGATGATGGTGAATTTCGGCACATTCGCTGTAGCCACAGCCGTCACCATCTTTGCGCCATGCCTGGCGATACCTTCGGACTCGTATTTGCGGCCAACCATGAAGCCAGTGATGTTTTGCAAAAACACGAGCGGGATTTTTCGCTGGCAGCACAGCTCAATAAAGTGCGCGCCCTTCTGTGCGGATTCGCTGAACAAGATGCCGTTGTTGGCGATGATGCCGACAGGCATGCTTTCGATTTTGGCGAAACCTGTCACCAGCGTCGTGCCAAAGCGGGTTTTGAATTCATCAAACTCCGAGCCATCCACAATCCGCGCAATGATCTCGCGCACATCAAACGGTTTGCGTGTGTCGGTGGGAATCACGCCATAAAGCTCTTCCGCTGGAAACCTTGGAATCACAACATCTTTTGCTCTTATTTCAATAGCACTTTGCGCATTATTTATGCCGGCTAACTGCTGATTTGATGCCAAATTCTTCACTGCATCACGCGCGAGGCCAAGCGCATGCGTGTCGTTGTTTGCGAGATGATCGGCGACGCCAGAAAGCCGAGTGTGCACATCACCGCCGCCCAAATCTTCGCTGGTAACAACCTCCCCCGTAGCCGCTTTCACCAACGGCGGGCCGCCCAGAAAAATCGTGCCTTGATTTTTCACGATGATCGTCTCGTCGCTCATCGCCGGCACATATGCGCCACCTGCCGTGCAAGAGCCCATCACCACCGCAATCTGCGCAATACCTTCAGCGCTCATCTGCGCTTGGTTGAAAAAGATGCGCCCAAAATGATCGCGGTCTGGGAACACCTCGTCTTGATTTGGCAAATTCGCGCCGCCGGAATCGACCAAGTAAATACAAGGCAATTTGTTTTGCTGCGCAATCTCCTGTGCACGCAAATGCTTTTTCACCGTGAGCGGATAGTAAGTGCCGCCCTTCACGGTAGCATCGTTGCAAACAATCATGCAATCAATGCCGCTCACGCGGCCAATTCCCGCAATGACACCCGCAGCAGGCGCAGAGTCGTTGCCATCCTTATCCGGATACATGCCCATAGCAGCAAGAGGTGCAATCTCTAAAAAAGGTGTGCCCGGATCAAGCAACGTCATCACGCGATCACGCGGGAGCAGCTTGCCCCGCGCTGCATGCTTCGCGCGAGCCGCCTCGCCGCCACCCATCGCCGCCTGCGCAATTTTTGCCTTCAAATCATCAACCACCACACGCATGGCCTGCGCATTTGTTTGAAAATCTGCAGAGCGGGCGTTGAGCTGACTGGTTAAAACGGGCATGGCATGTCTCGCGAAAATTCTATGAAAACAATTGACGTTTACGTCAACGTCAAC
>JANMFP010000097.1:0-2061 GCA_031378135.1 Variovorax sp.
GGCGATTTGGGCGAGATGGAAGTGGCGATGCAAAAATCATTGCTGTCGCCACGCAAACGTTTGCTCCAGCGCTTTGCAGCCTTCCCAGATGGCATACGCTTTTTGATCGATATGCGCACACAGTGGCTGCCTGAGCTCAAAAAAGATCGCCGCTTGCTAGCGCTGGATGCCGAGCTGGAGGCGCTGCTGTCCACGTGGTTTGATGTGGCTTTCTTGGAGCTGCGCCGCATCAGCTGGGACAGCCCGGCATCGCTTTTGGAGAAGCTGATTCGCTATGAAGCCGTGCACGATATCAAAGGCTGGGCGGATCTGAAAAACCGCTTGGATTCTGATCGGCGCTGCTATGGCTTCTTTCATGCCAAGCTGCCCGAAGAGCCTTTGATCTTTGTGGAGGTAGCGCTGGGCGATGAGATGGCGGCCAGCATAGAGCCGCTGTTGGATGAGCACGCTACGCTGCACGATCTAAAAGCCGCGACCACAGCGATTTTTTATTCCATCAGCAACACGCAAGTGGGCCTGCGCGGCGTGGGCTTTGGTGATTCGCTGATCAAGCGCGTGGTCGAGACCTTGAAGGCTGAGTTGCCCAAACTCAAAGTGTTTGCCACGCTCTCGCCGATCCCTGGTTTTCGCGCTTGGCTGGTGAAAACGGATGCGCAGTTGGTCGCGCAAGCCGATGCCGATTTACAGAAGATTCAAGCGGCTTTGCTTCAGGCCGCGGCGCAATATCTTGCATCCGAGCTGCGCGATGGACAGCCGGTTGATGCCGTGGCCAAATTCCATTTGGGCAATGGCGCGCGCGTGGAGCGTATCAACTGGGCGGCAGACCCGAGCGCTAAGGGCGTGAAGCAATCGTGGGGCTTGATGGTCAATTATCTTTATGATCTGCGCCAGATCGACAAATACCGCCAATCTTTGCATGCAGGCAAAATAGCTTGCAGCGCTGATATCAAGAAGCTGCTGAGTTAACCAAAACATTTTTACTGGAGACAAACCATGAATGCAATCATCAATCGTCGCACGGCCATGGCCGCAGCCGCCACAAGTTTAGGTGCAGGTCTTGCTACGTTTTCCGTAGCATCCCGCGCACAATCTACGCCGGGCTGGCCCGCAAAACCTGTGAATTTGATCGTACCTTTCCCTGCGGGCGGCGGCACGGATGCCTTTGCACGCCCCTTGTCTGCCGCGTTTGCCAAAAACACCGGCCGCACGATGATCATCGACAACAAGGGTGGCGCGGGCGGCACGCTGGGCGCGGGTATTGCTGCGAAATCCCCCGCTGATGGCTACAACCTCTTCATGGGCGCGGTGCACCATTCGATTGCACCCAGCATGTATGCCAAGTTAGATTACGACATTGAAAAAGATTTCGTGCCGCTGATTTTGGTGGCCAATGTGCCGCAAGTCGTTGTTGTCAATCCGCGCAAAGTGCCCGTAGCGAATTTCAAAGAATTTTTGGCTTTTCTCAAAGCCAATCCCGGCAAGCTCAATTACGGCTCAGCTGGTGGCGGTACCTCGCATCATCTTGCTGGCGAGCTCTTCAAGCAGCAGACCAAAACTTTTATCACGCATATTCCGTATCGCGGCGCAGGCCCTTCGTTGCAAGGCTTGATTGCGGGCGATGTGGAGATGATGTTTGATGGCTTGGGCTCAAGCGCTGCGCATATCAATGGTGGCCGCATCAAAGCGCTGATGGTCTCGGGCAAACAGCGCAATGCGGCATTTCCTGATGTGCCTTGCGCGGCAGAGCTCGGTTTGCCCGATTACACGGTAACGACTTGGTATGGCATCTGGACACCGCGCGGCACGCCTGCTGATGTGCAAGCCCGTGCGATTGAGGAAATTCGCAAGGCCTACAACACCGATGAAGCCAAAGCGGCTTGGGCGCGGCAAGGCGCGGAATTTACGGGGCTGACAGGTGCGCAATTTGGCAGCTTTGTGAGCAGCGAGATCAAGCGTTGGGAACAAGTCGTCAAGCTCTCGGGCGCGAAGCTGGATTGATCAGCCCTGATTTGATCCGTCGTACCGCTGCCATGCTCAATCTGCAAGTGACGGGGCATATTG
>JANMFP010000111.1:0-2162 GCA_031378135.1 Variovorax sp.
GCCCGCGCAGCCGCCGTATTCTTTGCGCATGCCGGGTGTGTAGAAGGAAACATTGAGTTTGTGAATTTGATTGGGCAGAATTTGCTCCGAAAAATCGCCCATGAAGCCGAGAATGGTGTCGATAGCAATAGAGCCGCAGATGATGGCAGACATGGTTGTTTTCTTGAGGTGGAGGTGAAGATGAGGGTGTTAGGGGTAGAACGCGAGGACTCGGTAGCCTTGTACTTTGCTGCCCGAGAGTTGCGCGGTGTCAACTTGCAAAGTTAAGCTGCCTGCATTGTCTTGCGAAGGTGCGAGCGCTGCGGTGCTCATGCCTAGATCAGCCGGGGAGAGCACGCGGCGCAAAATGGTTTGATCCTGCTGATCTTGCAAGCTGAGCTCGATGTGCGGTAGTGCTACGGGCAGCGTGCCAGTATTTTTAAGCGTGACTGCCAAGCGATAGCTTTGCGTGATGGCTTCAAGCTGGGCGTTGTTTTTGTTGATGCGGTTAAAACTTGATGCATCCACAGCCATCGATTCAATTCGCCTTAAATCCTGCACTTGGCAACCAGCGTGCATGCAAAGCTGCTGCAGCCAAATTTTGCTTTGCGGCCATTGTGCGGCAATGCGGTCTTTCTCATGCAAAGCAATTTGTAAAGCCAGTGTTGCAAGCAGCACGAGGCAAGCCATGCAGAGCCCGAAACGCACCCATGGAGAGCGCCAGCGGCGCGCACGATGCGCCTGCTTGACGAAGCCCGGCGTGGGCATTTGCGGCGCCGTGTTGGGAGCTGATAAATCAGATTCGGGCAGCAAAGCCGCATTGACGCTGCTGGGCGAGTGCATTGTCGTGGGCTCGGCACTGAATGAGACGGCTGCCTCAGCAGTGCGCGCGGCATCTATAGCGCGGTCGTATTCAGAGGATGCCCAAGTGCTGGTGGAGGGGCCGGCTTCGCTGTCTAAATCATCGCTGCCGCGCAGTTGGCCGGGGCGGAAAGAGGCTGAGTCTAAGGCCGTGGCTTCTTTCGCTGAATCAGCCTTCGATAGCGAGCTTGCTGAGCTTTCGCTGGGTATGGCCGAGGGGGAGCTGGAGATTGGCTTGTCGGTGAGACCAGAAAGAGTACTTGGGCTGCTCGATGAGGTGCGGTAGGGCTCAAAAGCGGCGAGAAGGGCTTCTCTGTCACGCTTGTTGAAAGCGCTGTCGCGCAGAGAATCTGATGCGAGTGAAGCGCTGCCTGCGGAATCGGCTTCTAAGGAGGGAGTTCGAGCAGGCTCAGAACTCACAGACGCAGCAATTGGCACGGGCGGTGAGGCTACAACGGGGGGAGCCGAAACAGGTTGCGCTTCCACCAAATTGGCCTGCGCATCAAATACGGTGGCGCATTGCCCGCAGCGCACCCAGCCGTCTGATATTTTGAGTTGATCGGCCACCACCTTGAACAAGGTGCCGCAGGAGGTACAGCGTGTGACTAAACTCATGGAAACCGATTGTAAATGTGCGGCGGACTATAAAAAAACCGCCCTGAGGCGGTTTTGCGAATCCAAGCTGCACTGTGACTTATTTTGGAGCCGCTGCTGCAGGGGCTGCTGACGCAGCTGCGGGAGCTGCAGCCGTTGCAGGAGTCGCCGTTGTGGCGTCAGCAGGCGCAGCGCGTTCTGGCACAGGGAATTTGCCACCCGCTGCTGTTGTCATGTACACCACAGCTCGGCCGATTTCTGGATCTTCCCAATCGCCGCCGCCTTGTGCGCCCATCGCGCCTTTGCCCTTGAGCGTGGAGTTGAGCAATGCGTCGTAACCCGTGGCGATGCGAGGTGCCCAAGCGGCCACATCGCCAAATTTTGGTGCACCTGCAACGCCAGCGCCATGGCAGGCCACGCACTGCGCTTTGTAGATGGTTTCTCCCAAGGCGAGTGGGCGGTTGGCATCCCTGATCTCAACCGTGCCGACTTTCGCAATACGCTTTTCCACGGATTGGATCCATTCAGCTTGCGTTAAACCACCTAATTCACCACCGCTGCCCGCTGGCTTGGCATACGAGAGCACAAAGTAAACCAAACCAATGATGATGAAAACAGGTGCGATGAAGGAGAAGAGCACCGTCACGAGCAATTGCGTGGGTGTCTTGATGGGGCCTTCGTGGTGTTCGTGTTCTGCGCTCATGAGAATCTTTGAAAGTGAATTTAAA
>JANMFP010000145.1:0-8104 GCA_031378135.1 Variovorax sp.
TCTCGGCTTTGCCCTCCACCTGCAAGCCATTGGGCCCATAGTCTTTGAAGCGCTCGGGTTGCAGGAGTTGATTGAAGCAAAGAGTGAGGGCATCGCGTTGGGTCATGGCGCTATTGTGCAGGTTGAATGGTTCGCCTTGCAACGCCTAAGCGGCCCGCACGGCCCGCACGGCGATTGGCTTTGGGCAAATTATCGTAACTGTCTCGCAGCGCAATAGCGCGGGATTGAAGGCGGGCGAGCATGTCTTCGAGTTGAGCCACCTCATCTTTGGACAAAACATCCATCAAGCGGTGATGATGCTCTCGCACCATGGGCCAGAGGCCTTGGTAGACCGCTCTGCCTTGCTCGGTCACGCTCACACGCACATACCGCGCATTGCCGATTTCTGCTTTTCGCTGGATCAAGCCGCGCCGCTCCATCTCTTGCAAGGCTCGCGAGGTTCTGACGCGATCTAGCTCAATGTGCGCTGCCAAGTCGGAAGATCGGATCGAATCGGTTTCCATTAATGCCGCCAGCACCCGCCATTGCCGCCGCGTGGTGCCAAACAACCCCTCACACCACCGCAGCACGGGCGCACCTGATCTAGCCAGCAACTGATGGGCTTGATACGGCAATACATCGCGCATCGACTGCGGATCGATCAAATTGGCGCGATGCGGCTCTGCCGCTGGGTGATTCGATGCGCTCACAGCGTGCTAGGGTTGTATAGGGTCATGTAGGGTCGTATAGGGTTTGTAGGGATGACGATGGATTTGATTCATTATGCGTTGATCGCTAGGATGGTGACAGTGCATTCCACCCATTTGGAGACCTCCCATGATGACAACTCACCCTGCTGCCTTCTCGCCACGATTTCGCCTGAAATGGCTCTCGGTTTTCGCCTCGGGTTTGCTGCTGGCAGCAGCGGTTTCCGCGCAAGACAAGCAACCCCTGAAGATCGTCACGGGCTTTCCGCCCGGCGGATCGGTCGATATCCTCGCGCGCATCGTTGCCGATGCGATTCGCGATGATTTTTCCAATGTGGTGGTTGAAAACAAGCCGGGCGCGGCTGGGCGCATTGCACTCAATCAAGTCAAGCTGGCCAAGCCCGATGGGCAGACGGTGATCATTCTGCCGATGGGGCCGATGGTCTTGTTCCCGCATACCTTCAAAAAACTCGACTACGACGGCTTCAAAGATTTCACGCCTGTCTCGCAACTGGCGTTGTCTAATTTCGCCTTGGTGGCAGGCCCATCGAGCGGCGTGGGCAGCGTGAGCGAGATGTTGGCTAAGGTCAAGGCCAATCCAAGCTTGGGCAACTACGGCAGCTCTGGGCTGGGCACGCTGCCGCATTTCATCGGGGTGATGATGGAGCAGAGCACCGGCGTGCCGCTGAACCACGTCCCTTTCCAAGGCGGCGCGCCTGCCAACACCGCTTTGCTGGGTGGGCATATTCAATACAACATTGATGTGGTCTCCGAGGCGATTCCTTTGCATCGCGATGGCAAAGTCAAAATATTGGCCGTATTAGGCGCTGAGCGCGATCCTTTGCTGCCCAATGTGCAAACGCTCAAGGAGCAAGGCGTGAATTTTGAGAGCTCGGTGTGGTTTGCGATGTATGCGCCAGCAGCTCTTGCGCCCGATACTTTGGCGCGGCTTGAAAAAGCAGTGAGCACCGCGATCCGCAAGCCCGACGTGCGCGAGAAACTCTCGAAGCTGGGCTATGTGCCCACGGGCAGCAATTCGCGCGAACTGGCCAGCATTCATCGCGCAGACTTTGCACGCTGGGAAAAGCCCATCAAAGCCACCGGTATTTCGCTCGACTGATCGCTCTTGCCAGCCAAGATTTTTATTTGCAAAAGATCATGCTCTCATCTGCTCCCCGTCTCATTCAACGCCGCCTCGTCACTGCTGCGCTGGCAGGTTTGAGCGTATGCGCTTTCCAAGTTTCAGCGCAAACTTGGCCGAATCAGCCTGTGCGCATCGTCAACAACTTTCCAGCTGGCGGCCCGTCCGATATTTTGGCGCGGTCTTTGGCTGAAGGCTTGCAAAAATCAAGCGGCCAAAATGTGATTGTGGAGAACGAGCCGGGCGCGGGCGGCAACATTGGTGCAGCGGAAGTGGCACGCGCTGCGGGCGATGGCGGCACGGTGTTTTGCGGCATCGACACAGCCTTTACCGTGAACCCACACATCTTCCCGAGCATGCCTTTTAAGCTGGGGAACAAGGCGGGCGATTTGAAGCCGTTGATGATCGTCTCTGCCAATGGCTTGATGCTCGGCACGTCAGCGGCCAAAGGCATTCGCTCGATGGGTGAGTTGATTGCCATCGGCCGCTCCAAGGGCCTGAATTTCAGCTCGGGCGGCGCGGGCAGCCCGGGGCATTTGGGCATTTCGATCTTCACGCAGGCTGCCAATGTCAAGATCACGCATGTGCCCTATCGCGGCAATTCGCCTGCGGTGCTGGCCATGGTCTCGGGCGAGGTAGACGGCGGCATTTTGTCGTCGTCGGGCTTATTGCCGCAAGTTAAAGCGGGCAAGGTCGTGCCGGTTGCAGTGACGAGCCGCACACGCAGCAAACTCGCGCCCGATGTGCCCACCGTGGGCGAGCTGGGCTACAAAGATTTAGAAAACGAAGTGCTCACGCTGTGCATGGTGCCCGGCGATACGCCTGAGCCGCTGCTGGCTGCGATGCAAAAAGCCACGCAAGCGGTGTTTGCCCAACCAGCTTTGCAAGAGCGCATCGCCAGCATGGACATGGTGTACGAAGGCCTCACTGGTGCGCAAGCGAGCAAGCGCCTGGGCGATCTTTCTGCGCGTTATTCAAAAATAGTAAAAGCAACGCAGATGAAGGTGGAATGAGCTGCCCTTCATTAACTATGAAATCAATAGCGCTCTGCGCAGTATCTATGCCGGCTAGATGCCCATTTACCCTATGAAGAACCGCCCCAACATTATTTTCATCGTAGCCGACGATTTGGGCTATGCCGATTTAGGCTGCTACGGCGGGCGTGGCTTTGACGGCACAGGCCAGCAAAGCGTATCGCCGAATTTAGATGCGCTGGCCGCAAACGGCATCAAGTTCACGCAGGGCTACAGCAACTCCCCTGTTTGCTCGCCCACGCGCTTTGCACTGATGACGGCGCGCTGGCAGTATCGCTTGCGCGGCGCACTCGACGAGCCCATCAGATCGTCTAGCAAAGGCAGCACCACACTTGGCCTGCCGCCAACGCATGCCACCCTGCCCTCTATGCTCAAAGACGCAGGCTATCGCACTGCGCTGATCGGCAAATGGCATTTGGGCTACCCGCCGCATTTCGGCCCGCTCAAATCGGGCTACGAAGAATTCTTCGGCCCCATGAGCGGCGGCGTCGATTACTTCACGCACTGCTCCTCCACAGGCGATCATGATTTGTTTTTTGGTGAAGAAGAGAAGCATGAAGAGGGCTACTTGACGGATCTGCTCTCCAAGCGCGCGGTGGAATATGTCTCGCGCAAGAATGGGCAGCCCTTCTTCCTCAGCCTTCACTACACCGCCCCACATTGGCCATGGGAGACGCGCGACGATGCGCACGTTGCGCCCGATGTCGCAAAGAATCTCTTCCATCTGCATGGCGGCAACATTCACAGCTATCGCCGCATGATTCATCACATGGATGAAGGCATTGGGCATCTCGTGGATGCGCTGCACAAAAACGGCCAGCTGGATAACACCCTTATCGTTTTCACCTCTGACAACGGCGGCGAGCGCTTTTCTGACAATTGGCCGCTGGTCGGCGGCAAGATGGATCTCACCGAGGGCGGCATTCGCGTGCCCTACATCGCGCATTGGCCTGCTGCAATTCAAGCAGGCCGCGTGAGTGCGCAGCAGTGTCTCACGATGGATTGGAGCGCCACGATGCTAGACCTCGGAGGCGCAGAGCCCTCGCAGCCGCTTGATGGCGTATCACTCCTGCCGGTGCTGCAAGGCGACGCAGCCTTCGAGCGCCCGCTGTATTGGCGCATGAACCACCGCAGCCAACGCGCGCATCGCAGCGGCGATTGGAAATATTTGAAGGTGGACGATCACGAATACCTCTTCAACATTCCTGCCGATGAACGCGAACGCGCCAACCTCGCAAGCCGCGAGCCCGAGCGGCTCGCGAAGATGCGCGCGCAATGGGAAAGCTGGGAGAAAAGTATTCCAGCCATCCCGCCTGATGCCACGGTGAGCTTGGGTTTTGGCATGAAAGATATGCCGCAAAGGTGATTTTTTAAAGCAATTTTGACGGTTAGCCGGCATGAAATATGCGCAGAGTGCTATTGAATTAATAGTGCAGCGCTTTGCACAACATTCACCACTTGCGCGATAATCTGAGCATGCGTAAATTCTGGCTCCTTTTCTCCCAAGCAGTCACCGTGCTGCTCGCTGCTTACTTCGTGGTCGCCACACTCAAGCCCGACTGGCTTGGCCGCGCGCCGCGTTTGGGCTTTGGCAGCTCTCAAACGACTGGGGTCGTGCCCGTGTTGCAAGCGCCAGCCGGTAACCCAACTGGCGTGCCGCAGGGCAGTTATCGTGCTGCTGCGCAAAAAGCCTCGGCCGCCGTCGTGAGCATTGCCACGGCCACTGCAGCCAAAGCCAACCCACGCGCCAACGATCCGTGGTTTCGCTTCTTCTTTGGCGATCAACAACAGCAACAGCAAAGTGGTTTGGGCTCTGGCGTCATCGTCAGCCCCACGGGATATATCCTCACAAACAATCATGTCGTCGAAGGCGCGGATGAAATCGAAGTCACTCTCAACGATGCTCGCAAAGCCAAAGCAAAAATCATCGGCACCGATCCTGAAACAGATTTGGCCCTGCTCAAAATTGATTTAGACAATCTCCCTGTGATCGTGCTCGGTAGCGCCGATAGCATGCAGGTGGGCGATCAAGTGCTGGCCATCGGCAATCCGTTTGGCTTGGGGCAAACCGTCTCAGCGGGCATCGTGAGCGCGCTTGGCCGCAACCAACTCGGCATCAACACTTTTGAAAATTTCATCCAAACCGATGCCGCGATTAACCCCGGTAACTCCGGCGGCGCGTTGGTTGATGTGAATGGTAATTTACTCGGTATCAACACCGCGATTTACAGCCGCTCCGGCGGCAGCATGGGCATTGGCTTTGCGATTCCTGTGTCCACAGCTCGCATGGTGATGGATGGCCTCGTGAAAGACGGCCAAGTCACGCGCGGCTGGATCGGCGTGGAGCCGCAAGAGCTCACCCAAGAGTTGGCCGAAACTTTTAACCTGAAAAGTAATAACGGCAATTTGCAAGGCGTGATCATCACCGGCGTGCTGCAAGGCGGGCCTGCCGCGAAAGCGGGCATTCAGCCCGGCGATGTGATTACCGCCGTGGCAAGCAAAGCCGTGACCAATGTGCCCGAGCTGCTGGCCAATGTGGCAGCCCTCAAACCCGGCAGCGCCAACAAATTCAGCGTGCGCAGGGCGGATAAATCACTGGAGTTGGATGTGACGCCTGCGCCTAGGCCGAAGCGACCAGTGCAACAGCGCTGATCACAACTCAAGTCTTTGATTTATGTTGAAAGCACGATTGCGGCGGCAATAAAGGGTTGAACAAGCCCATAGCTTCTTCGCTTCGGTCAAACGCCCGCCAGAGCAGCCGGGGCGGATGGCTCCATGTCCTCCGGCGGCGTTTTGGGTTGGTTTGTTTTTTGGGAGTTGATTGCGCCGCCTCCCCCTTTACTTACGCCATCCGCCCCGACTGCTCTGGCGAGCTTGGCGTGAATTGGACGTTTGTGCGCGCCACCAGAACCTATGCCCGTGTGATGCGGCTTTGCGTCTGGCGTAATTAGAGGGGGAGGCGGGGAAAGAACAACAACCGAAGAAGGCAACGCCCATCCCCGCCGGAGGACATGGAGCCAGACGCAAAGCCGCATCACACGGGCTGCCCCCAAGCAGCGCATAAAGACGCGGGAGTTCACCCCTTTATTGCCGCATCAATAGCGCGATCAACTGATATCGCGCGCCATCGGACCCAAAAAGATGCGCCCTGCATCAGACTGATAGCCGTCAATTAGAAAACCTTCCAGATGGCAGGAGTAGATTTGCGCTAGTGTCGCAATGCTGAGCGCTTCACCGAACAAATAATCGGGATGAAACACTGCGCGTCGTTTCAACAAAACTGCATAGAAAGTATTTGCAACGACTTCGCCGGGAAGCGTCGCTTCTCGAATCAGAAACTCAGTCTTGAATCCAATTTCAGAAAACACCCAAGCCATTCGCTCAGCGATTGTCTGATCCAAAGAATTAACTGTCCAAGTAAATTCGTAAAGCCCGAACCTAATTATCGAATTCTTGCCACTGGTATCTGGCCACCGAGCAATCGTTTTATCAATCAAACTGCGAACTTGATCGATTTCCTCTGAAGAAAGTGGTTGGATTTTCAGTTCGAATTCTTCGGTCATCGTATCAGCCGTTCAGCTCATCGGCTTTCACCTGCGCTGCCGCAAAATCCAAATCCCCCGAATAAATCGCCCGTCCGCAAATCACGCCTTCGATGCCTTCATGCTCAACTGCGCAGAGCTTTTCGATGTCTTGCATGTTGGATAGGCCGCCCGAGGCAATCACGGGAATACTGCTGGCACCAGCGAGTTTGACGGTGGCTTCAATGTTGATGCCGCTGAGCATGCCGTCGCGGCCAATGTCGGTGTAGATGATGGAGTTGACGCCGTAGTCTTCGTATTTTTTGGCGAAATCGGCGACGTCGTGGCCGGTGAGTTTGCTCCAGCCGTCGGTGGCGACTTTGCCGTCTTTCGCGTCCAGCCCGACGATGATGTGGCCGCCGAAAGCTGTGCAGGCTTCTTGCAGGAAGCCGGGGCTCTTGATCGCGGCGGTGCCGATGATGACGTATTCGAGGCCAGCATCGATGTAGCGCTCAATCGTGTCAAGATCGCGAATGCCACCGCCGAGCTGGACGGGGATGGGGTCGTTGCCAGCGGCCGTGTGCGCCGCAATGGCTTTGAGGATGCCTTTGACGGCAGCAAGATTTTGCGGCTTGCCGGCGAATGCGCCATTTAAATCAACAAGATGCAAGCGGCGTGCGCCCGCGTCAATCCAGCGCTGAGCCATCTCGACAGGATCGCCGAACACGGTGGATTGCTCCATATCGCCTTGCTTGAGGCGCACGGCTTGGCCGTCTTTGAGGTCAATGGCGGGGATGAGAATCATGGCGTCGAATCACGGTTTCCACGTGAGGAAGTTTTTATACAGTTGCAGGCCTTGGGCTGCGCTTTTTTCGGGGTGAAATTGTGTGGCGAAAATGTTATCTCTTGCGAGCGCCGCTGTAAAGAGGCTGCCGTAATCCGCCTCACCTGCGCTGTGTTCGCGCGAGGTGGGCTTGACGTAGAAGCTGTGAACGAAGTAGAACCAGCTCTCATCAGGCACGCCAGCGTAGATCGGGTGCGGCTGAGTTTGTTTGACTCTATTCCAGCCCATTTGCGGCACTTTGAATCGGCTGCCATCCGCTTGCAAGCGTCCTTGCAGCTCAAATTTATGCACGCGCCCGCCAATCAGCCCCAAGCCGGGTGTGTCTTGCTCATCGGAATGGTCGAGCAGCATTTGCATGCCCACACATACGCCAAACATTGGCTTGTTGGCCGCTGCTTCTAAGACGGCTTCTTTCAAACCCGAATCGCGCAGGCAAGCCATGCAATCGCGCATCGCGCCTTGGCCGGGCAGCACGATGCGCTCGGCGGCGCGCACATCTTCAGGCCGCTGCGTGATGATCACTTGATATGGGCTGCCTTGCGCGGATGCTTTCACCGCATTGGCCACGGAGCGAAGATTGCCCATGCCGTAATCGACGACTGCAACAGTTTTGCTCATGAACGTAAAATCAAAATAGAGTTACTATTAATTTAATAGCATTCAGCGCTTATTTTGTGCCGGCTAGTGGCCTAAACGCTTAAAAATCAGACCTACAGGCTGCCCTTGGTGGAAGGAATCACACCCACGCTGCGCGGATCCAGCGTGAGCGCTGCGCGCACAGCGCGTGCGAAGGCTTTGAAGATCGTCTCGAACTGGTGATGCGCGTTATCGCCCTTCAGGTTGTCAATATGCAGCGTGCATTGCGCGTGGTTCACAAA
>JANMFP010000169.1:0-3438 GCA_031378135.1 Variovorax sp.
CGCGCCTCGGCAGCTTTGAGCGCTTTATGAATGCGGCTAACCCACTGCTGCTCAAACGGCACAGTGTAAATCGCCGCAACTTTCATCTTGGCCTGCGCGGATGCAATGCCGGGAGCGGCAAGCGCTGCTGCGGCGGCAAGCGCGAGGGTGGTTCTACGGGTAATGCTCATGGTTGCTCTCTTTCTTTGAGGTGGTGGTAGGGAAGGGGTGTTGGGTTGCTTGAGATGGGAACGCAAAAGACGCAAAAATTCGCAAAAGACGCAGAAAAGAAAAGAGAAAAATAAGAAAAAAACTCAGTGAAATCAACATGATTTTGATTTGGTTTTTTCTGCGTCTTTTGCGTTCTATTGATCGATCACAAATTCCTTAATAGAAAATTATTTCGTTCCAAAAATCCGATCCCCCGCATCTCCCAGCCCCGGCAAGATGTAGCCGTGGCTGTTGAGTTCGCGGTCTATTGCAGCAGCGTAGATGGCCACATCGGGGTGGGCTTTTTGCATCGCGGCTACGCCTTCTGGGCAGCCGACCAAGCAGACGAATTTGATGCTCTTGGGGTTCAGCTCTTTCAAGCGATCCACCGCCGCCACTGCTGAATTGCCCGTAGCCAGCATCGGATCGACCACGATCACGTGCCGCTCGTGCATCTCTTGCGGCATCTTGAAATAGTATTCCACCGCCGTGAGTGTTTTCGGATCGCGATACAGCCCGACGTGCCCTACGCGAGCGCCGGGCACCACATCCAGCATGCCGTCCAGCAAACCTGTGCCTGCGCGCAAGATGCTCACGAAGACGAGCTTTTTGCCGTCCATCACCGGGCTCATCATTTTCTCCATCGGCGTTTCGATTTCTATATCGGAGAGCGGCATGTCGGCAGTGACTTCATAAGCCATCAGCGCGGCCAGCTCGCGCAGCAAGCGGCGGAAGGTGTTGGTGGATGCATCTTTTTTACGCATCAGGGTGAGCTTGTGCTGCACCAATGGATGGTTGACGACGAAGCAATTGTTTTGAAATACGGTGGCCATAAATGGTTGTGCTCGCTGAGTTTGTTTCTAAAAAATTGTGCCGTCGGATTCAATCTGCAAAGGTGGTGAGCCTGCTCGCAAGTTCTGCGCCAACACGCGACCTGCGGCCCACGTGCCGCCCTCTAGGATACAGGCCAGCGGCATTTCATCTGCAGTTTTGCCCAATTGCTGGCGCACCAAAGGCGCGAGCTCATCGAGCAAAGCCACGGTGAGCGCGCGCCATTCGACGATGAATTCTTCATGCGGTGGGTGTGCGTGTTTTGCGGCTTCTGCATTCTTCAAACTGAGCACGCCACCATCGAGCAGCAACCCGCCATTTCGGTATTCGGGCAGGCCGGTGAGGGCATCCAAGCCCGTGATTTGCATGCCGCTCCACTGGAAGGGTTCGAGCAAAGAGTAGGTGAGCCACTGAGAGAGTTTGTGAAACGGAATCCAGCCGTCCGCTGTGCTGCTTTTGCCTAAAGCGGCATGCGGCCAGCAATCGCCCACGGCCTTGCCATCGAACACGCTGCCCGAGGGCCAAATGTGGGAGAGGGTTTTGAGGAGGAGGGAGAGCAGATCATGCGCTGCTACTGATTTTGTAGCATTCAACGCAGATTCTTTGCCGGCCACCTGCATAAAAAGGTATAAATTCCCGACTCTAGGTGGATGGGCGCCAAACACTTCGGGCTGCTCGGCCAAGGCCTTGCCCAAACGCCGCAGCAAATTAACGCGGCCCTCTAAGCCTACCAAAGGATTGCTGTCTGTGACTTGAAACGCTTGCGCGAGCTTGATGCTCGATAAGCTTTGCAAGCCTTGCGCGTCCACCCGCAGCGGTTGTGTGGCATCGCTCGAAAAGAGACCACTGCTGAACGCATGAAAACTCGCCACGCCCAGCCCTTCGGAGCGGGCATGCACCTGCCCTGTGCGTGCTTCTTTGTATTGCCACGAAGCGCCTGCACCCGCATCGAGCAACACGCTCACAACAACGAGGTCTATCAAGGTCAATGGATCGTTCGATGCGCCACTTTGCAGTTCATCCAACCAAGTACGGCGGTGGATGCCGCCCGCTTCAAAATGCCGCCAACGGCTGTGATACGGAATATTCAAATCGGGATATCGGCTGCGCGTGGTCTGTGCCACAAGGCTGGCCATGCTGGGCAGGGCTTCATCGTGCACCGCAAAATGAGAGGATTGCCCCGCGCGTGCGCGAGCAAGCAACACGCGTGCTCGGCTGCGCGTCGTCGTGGTGTCAAACAAGGCATCTAACATGAATCAATCTTGGGTTTTTGAGATCAAATCGATGGGTAGCCGGCATGAAATATGCGCGGAACGCTATCAAAATCATACTTATTCATTCAGACCTCGGCCTTTGGTGGATTTGAGTTGTTCTGCGCTGGGTACTGCCGTGGGCGTGAAATAGCCGGCGGCCATCTTCGCATCCATCTCCACTTTTGCATCATCGGGAATCAGCTCATCGGGAATATTCACCCGCTCGCCCACTTCGATGCCGCTTTGCGTGATCGCATCAAATTTCATGTTGCTCATCGACACGAGGCGATGAATCTTAGTAATGCCAAGCCAATGCAATACATCAGGCATGAGCTGTTGAAAGCGCATGTCTTGCACGCCAGCCACGCATTCTGTGCGGGCAAAATATTTGTCGGCCGTATCGCCGCCCACTTGGCGTTTACGGGCGTTATAGACCAAGAATTTCGTCACCTCGCCCAAAGCGCGGCCTTCTTTGCGGTAATAGCTGATCAGGCCCACGCCGCCGCGCTGGGCGCCACCAATGCATTCTTCAATCGCATGCGTCAAATAAGGGCGGCAGGTGCAAATATCCGAGCCGAATACATCTGAGCCGTTGCATTCATCGTGAACGCGCGCGGTGAGCTCCACCTCGGGCCTGGCCAAATCTTTCGGGTCACCGAAGATATAAATCGTGAGCCCGCCAATCGGCGGTAAAAACACTTCTAAATCGGAGCGCGTCACGAGTTCGGGATACATGCCGCCAGTTTCTTCAAACAGCACGCGGCGCAAATCAGTTTCTGAGCAGCCAAATCGCGCCGCCACGCTGGGCAAATGCCAGACCGGCTCGACAGCGGCTTTCGTGACAACCGCCGCGCCACCTTCGGAGAGAATTTTTCCATCGGCTTTCAAACGGCCTTTTTGCATTGCCTCCATGATCTCGGGCAAGATCACATGCGCTTTCGTGACGGCAATTGTTGGGCGAATGTCATAGCCTGCAGCCAATTCATCGCCATAGTATTTGCCGATTTCTGCGCCCCACGGATCGAGCGAGACGATTTTTCCGGGGGTTGTCCAGCTGGGGTAGGGGCCGAGTAAATCGGTGGGCGACGTGTTGGTTAAATCCGCACGATGCTTGGGATCAAGTGCGCCCGCGGCCACCGCGAGTGCGCGATAAATACTGTAAGAG
>JANMFP010000173.1:0-1621 GCA_031378135.1 Variovorax sp.
GCTTGCGTGCTCAGCGCAATCAGAACAGCAAAAAGCAAAGCAAAGCGTTTCACGAAGACTCCTTGATCGCAAGTGCACATCCCGCCGCCATGAACGTCACACGCTCGCATTGCGCAGCCAGCGCTTGATTGAGCTTGCCCAGCTCATCCACAAAATGCCGCACTTCGCGCCCCAGCGGAATCACACCCAAGCCAATTTCATTGCTCACCAAGACCACAGGCCCGGTCGCTGCGCTTAAATCAGATGGCAAAGATACTATCAAATCCATAGCGCTCTGCGCAGTATTTATGCCGGCTAACTCGCCTTTTTCTTCTAAAAGTCCATTAAAAACTGGCATCAAGAGATTCGTGAGCCACATCGTGATGCAATCAACCACCACCAAGGTCTGCGCATTTGAATGTGCAAGTAATGCAGAGGCGATCTCCCTGGGCTCTTCCACGCAACGCAGCGCTGGCAAGCGGATCAGCCGATCCGCCTGATGGCGCGCAATCCGCCCCTGCATCTCCTCATCATGCGCCAAACCTGTCGCAATCAACACCGCTTGATGCGCTGTTGAATGCGACAGCCATGCGCGTGCCCGCTCCTCGGCCCTACGGCTCTTGCCGCTTTTTTGTCCACCGAGAATGAGTTCACGCATGACAGTTCGGATCAAAACGCCCTGCCTTAGAACGTGTACGCGGCATTCAAGCGCAACATACGCCCTGCTTCGGGATACACACCAATCACACCGCAGCCCGCGCTAAAGCCGTAGCTGTAGCTCTTGCGATCCGTGACGTTATCCACGGCAGCAGCTACACGCCAACCTTTGCTGTTTGCGCTTTCTTGCCAGCTATAACGCAAATCAAGCTGCGTGTAAGCGGGCGCTAGGGTGCTACAGGCGTTCTGCACATCGCCGCCAATTGGCGCACCAGAGCGATGCTGCAAGGCAGCCACCACACGGTGCTGCGCCGTGATGGCATAGCCCAAGCGCGCACTGGCACTCTTACGCGAGACCAGCGGCACGCGCTTGCCCAGATTCGGCCCGCCATCAAAGCGCGCGTTCATCAGCTGTAGATTGCCGCTGAGATCCCAAGCTTGTGCAAGCTGCGTGCGGCCTTCGAGCTCGACACCACTGCGGGCGATATCGTCTTGGTTGATGTTGACGAAATTGATCGGATCAAAAGCAATCTCTTGCACAGAGCGCTGGCGAAACACACGCAGCGCAGCACTATTTTTACCCTGCAAATATTTCAAGCCAAGTTCGGTATCGCGCGCTGTCATAGGCAGCAAAGTGGCAGTAACGAAGCGGCTCTCATCCACATTGGCCACGCGAAAGCTCTTGCCTGTACGTGCATAAATGTCCCAACCCGCAGCGATGGTTTGATTCACAGCGACATCCCAAGCAGGCAAGGAAAACGCGTTGCTGTAATCCAGCGGCACAAAAGCGGCGGGATCTTGCGCGCCCTTGCGCACCTGCTCGCGGCGCGCGGCGACGCTCAAACGCGTTTGCGTGGGCAGCAGAGCATCAAGCTTGCCATACCAAGCGCGATTGCTTTGCGTCGCATCTTCGTTTTGGCCGAAATTATTTTGGTAATTTGCTCGCCAGAGAACAGCATCATGCCCCAGCAATGCCGACAAGCCC
>JANMFP010000179.1:0-3791 GCA_031378135.1 Variovorax sp.
CAGGTGTCTGCTGCGCCAATTGCAAAAACGAGCGGCGTAATGGGTGGAGCAGGTGGAACAATGGGTGGTCTAGGTGGGCTGGCCGCTTCATACGAAGCTTCCGGCGAAGCAACGGGGTTTTCAGTTTCCAAATTATTCGCAGTAGAAGTCGATGAAGTGCAACATGACCCTGAGCTGGAGGAAGCTGCAATTCGCTTTGCCAATGGTGATGACGGCGGTGCAGAAGCTGGATTGCTCGAGGCAGTGAGCTCACGTGGCCCACGCCATCAGCACGAAGAGACATGGCTAACTTTGTTTGATCTTTATCGCGCGACCAGCCAATATGATCGCTTTGAGAGCCTGGCTATTGATTTCGCCGGTAAATTTAATCGCTCATCACCGATGTGGTTTTCCATTCCTGAAATGGTCAGCAAAATGTCGGGCAACAACGAACCCGCAGCGCCTATGGGCTTACGCAAGGCCGATTGGAAGAGCCCGGCAAATTTTGGTATCCAATCCCTCGCTGCTCTAAACGGTGCATTGGGCAAAGCGCCTATGCCCTGGACTTTGGATTGGGCCTCAATTCAGTCGATTGAAGACATCGCCGTAGCACCTTTATGTAAACTATTTTTGTCTTGGGCGATGCAGCCTGTGCAATTACGCATGGCCAACACCGATAAGCTCGAAAAAGTGCTGCGCAGTGGCGCGCCATCCGGCGTGCGCACTACAGATCAAGAGCGCTGGAATTTACTGATGGCGTTCATGCGTGTGGCTCATCGGCCTGATGAGTTCGAGCTAGCAGCATTGGATTTCTGCGTCACGTATGAAGTCTCGCCGCCTTCTTGGGAAAGCGCGCGCTGTGAGTTCAAAACACTGGACGCCGATGGCAACACCGGCGTGGGGCAAACCATCGTTGGCGATGCTGTGCATGATTCCATTGTCTCGGAATTACAAACTGATGCAGGCTCTTCCACAATGACTGCGCAGCTGGCATCTGTCGAGCTGTCTGGTCAGATCATGGGTGAGCCAAAGCCTGTGCTTGATAAACTTGAAGCACGCCTTTCTGGCGCTGACATGATGATCATTTCTTGTGCAAAGCTCGTGCGCGTGGATTTTTCAGCAGCGGGCAGTCTGCTCAACTGGGTGACGGCTCGGCAAGCAGAAGGTCGCATTGTCCAATTTACCGATGTGCATCGCCTTGTGGCCGCCTTCTTCCATGTGATTGGTATCAGCGAGAATGCCAAGGTGACAACACGAATTGATTAGCACGAGTCGATTAGTACGAGTTGATTAGCACGGGTCGATTGATTTTTCTTCTGTACTGTCTTCTTTGCAGCCATCCCAAATTTAGGTCATAGCATGGAACAATTTCACGGCACAACGATTGTGAGCGTACGCCGCAAAACAAGCCAAGGCTGGCAAGTGGCTATTGGCGGTGATGGACAAGTCACACTGGGCAATATCGTGATCAAAGGCACAGCGCGCAAAGTGCGTAAGCTCTACCATGAACGCGTGCTTGCCGGTTTTGCGGGTGCGACTGCAGACGCTTTTACTTTGTTTGAGCGCTTTGAAGGCAAGCTGGAAAAACACCAAGGCCATCTCGTGCGTGCAGCGATTGAGCTGACTAAAGACTGGCGCACAGATCGCGTGTTGCGCCGATTGGAAGCCATGCTGGCGGTAGCCAATCATGAAGCATCGCTGATCATTACCGGAAATGGCGATGTGCTAGAGCCCGAGCACGGCATCATCGCGATTGGCTCGGGCGGCGCGTATGCGCAGGCGAGTGCCAAAGCTTTGCTCGACAACACCACACTTTCAGCGCCTGAGATTGTGAAAAAATCCTTGGAAATTGCGGGTGAGTTGTGCATCTACACGAACATGCACCACACCATAGAAACTTTGGACTAAAACTTAGTGGTATCTTTTTAATAGCACTCCGCTCAATATATATGCCGGCTACATGCCGATTTAGCTTAAATATTGGTTAAAAATCATCCCAAGAATCCGACATTGGGATTAAAGCCAGACAAGCGAGGAAACACTTGGCCCAAGACCTCGTCGTTCGCGCCAAACCAGCGGCCTAAAGTGGCTGCATAAGCTTCGGTTGAGGTTGTGGGAATCCAATTACCTTGACCGCCCGAATCCTGCGGGCCGCGCACGATTTGCTCGGGGAAACTGCCAAACAGTTTGCCACCTTGCACGCTGCCGCCCACCACCATGTGATGCCCGCCCCAGCCGTGATCGGAGCCTTGGCCATTGGAGGTGAAGGTGCGGTTGAAATCTGATGCGGTGAAGGTCGTCACTTTTTCATCAACGTTGAGTTCTTTGGTGGCCGCATAAAAAGCGCTGATCGCGCTGCTCACATCACCCAGCAGCTCGGCTTGGCGCGTGAGCTGATCATCGCCATGCGTATCGAAGCCGCCGATGCTGCAAAAGTAGCATTGCTTTTTGAGTCCGAGTTTTTGTCGCGCGGCAATGAGGCGAGCCACCATGCGCATTTGGTTGCCTAAGCTGGAGTTGGGAAATACTGTGTTGATGGTGCTGCCTTCTAAGGCACTCGTCAAAACGCGCTGCACCTCGATCGAGCGACCCATCACATCCACGAAGCCTTGCTCAAAGAGATGGCTGTAGGGTGTGGCCAAGGTTTCGGTGATCGCCATAGAGAGTGGGTCACTGCCCGTGGGGTTGTAAAAATCAAAACCGAAGCGACCACTGGCCGAAACTTTATAGGCGCTCAAACTGCGATCACCCGTCTCCCAAAGATTGCCACCTGTGACGGAGAGCACGCTGTAGCCTCGGTTGCTCGTGCCTTCATCGATCAAGCGCTCGGCCAAGCGGCCGCCCCAGCCGTTGCTTGGGCGCTCGTATTGGGCTGATTGCCATTGGGATTGTTGGTCCGAGTGTGAGAACAAGTTATCAGGCAAAGGCACGGAGCGCGCTTCCCACTGCGCTTTGGTGGTGGGCACAACCAGCGGACCGACGTTAGCCACGAGCGCGGCTTTGGGCGGCTGAGCAGCGCTGCCACTGAAGAGATTGGCGATGCCAGCCATAGCAGGATGCAGGCCGAATTTGGCTGCCGTGTTGCTCGGCGAAATCGGCAACAGTGATGCAGCGGGCAACGCGAGGTTGCTGCGGGCTGCAGCATAGCGGTTGTAGGCGGCGCTGTCTGTGGGAATCAGCATGTTGTTGGCATCGTTGCCGCCAAACATGAAGACGCAGACGAGGGCGCGGTAGTCTTCGGTTTGTGCGGTTTGCGCCAAGGCCTCGAAGCTGGAAAACACATTGGCGGCGCTGCCCAGACCAAAGGCGGCGCTGGCTTTGAGGAAATCGCGTTTGGTGATGTTGTTTGTGGTGTTCATGTTGTTTTTGCTTGAGCTTGTTGTGCTTATCGTTGAATGACAAAATCGGGCGAGAGGCTGATCAAGATCAGACTGGCGCGTACGCGATAGGGCTTGTCGTTGATGTTGATGGCGTTGATCAGGGTGCGCAGCCGCGTTTGCAGGGCGGCGCTCATTTGACCATTGCAAAAGAGCATGTTCAACTCGGCGACGAGTGCATTGGCATCGCCTGCTTTGGCTTCCAGAGCGCTGGTGTTGAGCCTGAGCATGCTGTCGCCCCCGCCGTAGCCGCCGTTGTTGAACAAGTTGGCAAAGAAATTGAGGCCGCCGACAACCGTGGTCTCGGTGGTGATTTGAAACTCGGGTGCGACCAAGCCTGCTGCAGCAATCTTGCCCGCCGGTCTGAAGTTGGGCGAGAAGAAGTTGAACACGCTGGGTGAGAGCAGGGGGCTTTGGCCGAGCCCGTTGTCAGCG
>JANMFP010000206.1:0-8675 GCA_031378135.1 Variovorax sp.
CCTGATTCTTTTTTGAAATCAGTGGCGAGCCCTCGTGTTGAGTTTAAGATTTGCCAGCTAGCACGCCAAACCAGTGCAGATGTTGAGCGTGGGTGGCGTTCAATGAGGTGATCCAGCATTGCTTTGCTGCGCATAAATCCTTCTCGATTAGATCGATACATCAAATTGATTGAACCAAGAAGAAGCTGATAACTAGCTAAATTTGGAAATGGCGAACATATAACCGCCTGAGACTCCGCACTAAATAAGGCTGTAATTGCTTCAGATACTAATTGCGTAGCGATTAGGTCATTCGATTGGAAAAAAACAGAGATTTGCGCAGAGAAATTACCAGCATGCAAGACTGTCTGTTTTGCAACATCGATTAGTTCAAAATCACCTTGAACTATGTCTGATCTAACCAGATAAGTGCCGCTAATAATATATTGCGCATGGGAGTTAAGCCCGTTCAGCACTGCATCCCACGAATGTTGTTTGAATGGGGTAGTTGAGAGCCGACTGAGAACTTTGATTGTTTTCGACTTGCTAAGATGAGCGATCATATTTCCACACAAAACGTCACCCAGCACATCATGAGGTGAGCCGACGTCAAGGCATCTGAATGGAATAACAGCTAAGCAAGGCAGGTTAAGTGTTTCCTTGGCTTTGATTAGCACCGGAATATGCTGTTCTGAAGAAAGACCAACCCGATACACCCTCTGCGGCTCGCTCAAGTGCTTCAAATAGCACTCGCCCATATCTTCAATCTCGCCATCCAAGCTATCCGTCAAATGGTCGCGCACTTCGGGGGTGACGATGATTTCGCCGGGGCCGGCGAGTTGGGTGATTCTGGCGGCTAGGTTCACGCCGTGGCCATAGAGATCGTGGGCATCGCGGCGGGCCTGAGTTTGGTGGATGCCGATGCGCAGGTGCATTTGGCGCTCAGGAGCGTAGCCTTGGTTGCCCTCAGATGCTATCTTTTGCATAGCATTTGCCGCAGCAACTGCGCCGGGTGCAGCCTGAAATTGCATCATAAGACCATCGCCCGTGCTTTTGATGACCTCGCCGCCATGCTCCGGCGCAATGCGGCTGCGCACAGCGGCTGCAAATTGGCTCCAGCGGGTAATGGCGTTGTCTTCATCGTGCTCCATCCAGCGCACGGATTCGACGACATCGCACACCAAGACCACGCGCTGCTGGCGCGGGCTTAAGGCTTCAATATCAAAAGCGGCGGGGCTACTGGGCTCTGCAGCGCTTGGCGTATCCGTGTTGTTGTTCTGAGGGCTCATGCTAGGGGCAGCGAGATGATGCGTCGTCCCACATTCTGTGGAGGAAACGGCTA
Organism: Variovorax sp.; assembly: GCA_031378135.1. Taxonomy (GTDB): domain Bacteria; phylum Pseudomonadota; class Gammaproteobacteria; order Burkholderiales; family Burkholderiaceae_C; genus JANMDU01. Next base: position 1,322 of record JANMFP010000206.1, read on the forward strand.
CAAAGCCAGCATTTTGTTATGCCTCGATACGTCTTGTGGCTTTTTAGTAAAAAAGCATTCAGCACCTCATCAGAACTGATGAGGTGGAATTCCAAAAATGAGAAATTAATTACTCGTATCGCAGCGCCTGAATCGGCAGGAGCTTTGAAGCTCGGCGGGCGGGATAGAAGCCAAAGAAGATGCCAACGAAGGCGGAAAAACCAACCGCCAAGAAGATGCTGGCAGCTGTCATGCTCACTTGCCAGCCTGCGAAGTGGCCCACCGCCCAGGTGGCGATTGCGCCAATGCCTACGCCTATCGCCCCGCCGATGATAGAAAGTGTCACGGCTTCGATGAGAAATTGGGCGAGGATATCTCGCCCCCTTGCACCCACGGCCATGCGCAAACCGATTTCACGGGTGCGCTCGGTGACGCTGACCAGCATGATGTTCATGATGCCGATGCCGCCGATGATGAGGCTGATGCCGGCTACGGCTGCGAGCAATAGCGTCATGATACGGCTGCTGGCCTCTTGCGCTTGCAGCATTTCGGTGAGGTTGCGCACGCTGAACGGATCATCCGCGCCCGGCTGCACTTTGAAGCGCTGGCGCAGCAGGTCTTTGATGTTGTCTTCGGCCACTTTCATGCTTTGGCCCTCTTTAACTTTCACGCTGATCGAGCCAATGCGCTTGAGCTTGCCTGGCGTGCCGCCTTGGATGCGGTTGCGATAGGTAGAGATTGGCACCATCACCACATCGTCTTGGTCTTGGCCGAGAGAATTTTGCCCCTTGCTGGCCAACACGCCAATGATCATCACTGGCACTTTTTTCACGCGGATGGTTTGATCAATCGGATCGGCATCGCCAAAAAGCTGCTGCGCTACTGTGGCGCCGATGATGGCGACTTTGGCCGAGCCTTGGATCTCCGCCGCCTCAAACAAGCGCCCGCTTTGCAAAGGCCAATCGCGCGCCTCCATGTAATCGTTGGTCGTGCCGAATATCGAGCTGCTCCAATTGGTGTTGCCAAACACGAGCTGCGCACCAGTGCGCATACTCGGCGCGGCGACTTGCACCTCGGGCACGTCTTTGGCTATGGCCAGCGCATCTTCTTCGGTCAGCGCCTGCCCCGTTTGCGCCCCAAGGCGCACGCCACCGGCTGTGACGCCGCCCGGAATCACCAGCATCACATTTGAACCCAGCCCCTTGAGCTGCTCCTGTACGCGATTGGTTGCGCCTTGGCCCACAGCAATCATCGTGATCACCGCGCCCACGCCAATGATGATGCCCAGCATCGTTAGCATGCTGCGCAGCTTGTTGGCAGCGAGAGCGCGAAGCGCAGAACGCAGGGCGGCGAGTGTATTCATGCTTGAATATTAACGCTTTACCGTTGCGTCGTTGCCAGCTTCATGCTTCTTTGCAAATGCGCTACTGGGGTGTACGCTTTTGGCAATCACTGATGATTTCAAGGGCAAACCCTTGGTGATCCAGCGTGAAATGTGTCGATCCTTTAACCTCCTAGCTAACGACTTCAGGCGCGCAGCAGCACATGCAAAACCAAGCATTCCAACCCCTCACTGTTCTCTACGATGGCGCTTGCCCCTTGTGCAGGCGAGAGATCGCGCACGCTAAGGGTTTGGCCGATGCGAAGGCGGGAAGTGCGTTGTGTTTTATCGATATCAGCGCAGGCGAGAATTGCGATCCGAGGCATGCCCAAGATCGCGAGCAGCTGCTTGCTCGCTTTCACGTCGAACGCGCAGACGGCTCCCGAGTGGATGGCGCGGCAGCTTTTGTGGAGATGTGGGAGCGGCTGCCAGGCTGGCGCTGGTTGGTTCGGGTAGCAAAGCTTCCGGGCGCTCTGGTGGTGTTTGAGCTCGCTTACCGAGGCTTTTTGCACTTGCGGCCTGCCTTGCAAGCTGTAGCTCGGCAATTTGAGCCCCGCTCTGCCATGCTGACAGCTGACGACCTCAAAGCGCACATGGTGCGCGAGCTGCGCTCTGACCACGCGGGTGAACTTGGAGCCGTTTGTATCTACAGCGGTATTGCAGCCGTAGCGAAATGGCGCGGCAATGCGCAGCTGCTTGAATTTGCGAGCCGCCACCAAGCTACCGAAGCCGAGCATTTGCGCTTGATTGAAGAATGGATTGCGCCAGCAGCGCGCAGCAAATTACTTGGGCCATGGCGCTTGGCCGGCTGGCTCACGGGCGCCCTGCCCGCGCTCTTTGGCAACCGTGCCGTGTACGCAACGATTGCGGCGGTGGAGACTTTTGTGGATCACCATTACCAAGCACAGATCGACACGCTAGAAGCGAATTCCGCACACAACACGCCTGAATCGGAGCGCTTGCTGGCCTTGCTCAAACGCTGTCAAGCCGATGAAATTCATCACCGAGATGAGTCAAGCCAGCTTGCCGGCAATGAGAAGTCGATGTCGCTCGCGCTTTGGTGCAACTTGATTGGCGCAGGTTCAAAAATCGCTGTGGCGCTGGCTCGCCGAATTTAGAAAGATTGTGATGATTCAAACGGTTGGTTTATTGATGGTGGCGCTGCTTTTTGGCGGCATGGTGCTGTATTCATTTGGCTTTGCAGCTTTTGTGTTTTCTGCATTGCCAGCGCAGACGGCTCGCACGGCTTTGCGCAGTGCCTTCCCGCATTTCTATATTTTTGTGATGGCGACCAGCGCTGCCGCTGCAGCGCTACTTTGGCCCTCAAACAGCACCTCCGCTTTATGGCTTGCGGCGATAGCGCTGACCACGCTGCCCGCACGGCAACTCTTGATGCCAGCCATCAATCAAGCCACGGATGGGGGCGAGAAAAAGCGCTTTGCAGTGTTGCATAGCGCTTCGGTGATTCTCACTTTGGCGCATATCGCAGCATCGGGTTATGTGCTCTCGCGCTTTCTTTAGTCGCGTTTTATATAACCGCGCTTTCTTTAAATCTGAGCTGATGTCATTTCGGGTTGAGGCTGAGTTCTGAGGCAAACGCGCCTGGATTCATCTTCAATGCCCGGTATTGCACCGCCGCCCAGCCTTCGCTCATATCGCGGTAGCGCCGGCTCCAGACCAAGCCGCTTTGGCCGGTTTGGTACATGAAGCCGCTTTTTTCTAGGTCGGACAAGTCGAAGACATGGCGCAAGCTGGCGGCGTGGCGGTTCTCGTAAGGGCTCTTCTCGTTGGCCCAGTATTGGCCGACGTTGACCGTCCATGCGTCACCGCCGGTGGGAACGCGAACATCGAAATATTTAGCCAGCGGAGCGACGTTGCCAAACGGGCGATGAATTGAGCGAGCTTCGTGAGCTTTGCCCCAGTTCCATGATTTCACGTCTGCGCCTTGCATGGCTGCAATTTTGTCTAATGCGCGGCCAAGGGCTTCGGCGGATTGCTCATCGCAAGTTTTAGGGGCACACCAGAATGCGCCTGCTGATGAATCGTTGCCAGAAGCATCTTTGCCGAGCATCACCTGCTCGACCACGCCTCTGAAATGGCGTTTGCCGTACATGCGCTTGAATTTGTCTTCGCCGATTTTTGGCGTGATCAGGCCTCGCGCGAGCTCGTCGGCCCATGCAGCGAATATGAGCGGCGCGGCGTGATCTGCCTTCATCGTGCCATCAAAGGCTTTGAATTGCTCTAGCGCACTGGCTGCGAGCGGATGAGAAGACTTCGTTTTTAATAGCACGGGAGTCAAGCGATTCGCCGGCGAGGAGACGATATCGGCTTGAATCTTCTGCATACTCGCCATGTCGTGTTTCGGCGCTGCGGAGAGCAAGGCTTCGATGCGATCAAAGCGATCTGGCGTCGCCCAATCTTGGCCCATGAAGTGGGGGAAGTCTGCGGCGTGAATGCGCTGATTGGCCGTGCTCACCCAGCCTTTTTTGCCATCGTCTGATGGCGTTTGCGCGTAAGGCAAGTAGCCTTGCCAATCGTATTTGGCTTCCCAGCCAGGCGCGGGGGCAATGCCGCGAATGTCGTTTTCAGCACTTCTGATCGGCGTTTTGCCGATGGCTTTGAAAGCGATTGAGCCAGCAGTGTCTGCGGCCACGACGTTTTGCATGGGTGAATGATGGTCGGCATAGGCTGCGAGCAGCTCGGCAACGGTGCTGGCCTTTTGCGCGTTGTAGCCAGCGACGATGGTGCGGTTGTTGTCGGCATCTAAGGCGCTCCAGCGCAGGGCGATGGCGAATTTCTCTTTGTTGAGCACTTCGGTGTATTGCGCCTGCGCGTCGCTCACCACAGGGCCGTGGCGCGTGGTGCGGTAGGTGAAGCTCACCGTTGGCGATCCTTTGACAGGGATGCTCTCTGTGCGTAGCTCAAAATCCTGCCAGCCCCCACCTTCCGAGCTGGGCGTTTGGTATTGCTTCGGATTCGCAGGATTGATGCGCTCCATGTACAAATCCTGCACATCGGGCCCGGTGTTGGTGAAACCCCAAGCCACTTTGGCATTGCGCCCGAGCACGACGAAGGGCAGGCCGGGCAAGCTCGCGCCGATCACATCCATGCCGCTGGCCTTGGATTGAATACGGGTGAAATACCAAATAGCCGGAGCACCTAGGCCGAGGTGCGGATCGTTGGCAAGCAAGGGTTTGCCACTTGTTGAATGACTGCCTGCAACGACCCAATTGTTGCTGCCCTTGCCTTCTACGTTGCCAGCATCTCGGGAGAGATTGGCGAGGTCTGCGGGAGCGACCTGAAAAGCAGAAAACAGCTTGTTTTTTAGATCAAATAGGCCGGTAGCCGGCAAAGAATATGCGCGAGTAGCTATGATTTTAGGAGTGCTGTTCGTGGGTTGAGCGGTCGCTACCACAGGCTTGGCATACACACCAAGATCGCGGTAGAGCGCTGTGAAATCCACTTTCGAGGCCGGCTGCTCGCCAGGATACGCAGGAAACAATTGCCACAGATGCTCATTGCGCAACTTTTGCGCAGCAGACATGCGTGCGAATTCGGTGCCCCAATTGCCGCCTAAATCCAGTGCCATCATGATGCTCCAGCCCACACTGTCTGCAGGCTGCCAGGGCGTCGGCTTGATGCCTAGGATGTGAAACTCTGGCGGCAAAGCTTGTGAAGAAGCCGCGTGAAAATGATTGATACCTTGCGTGTATGCAGTGAGCAGGGCTTTCAGATCAGCCGGCAGCAACTCATATTGCTTTTGCGCCGCGCGGATGATGCCCAAGGTGCGCATGAGTTGATCGGTTTCTAGAGTCGCTGCGCCAAATACTTCACTTAAGTTCCCATGCATCACGCGGCGATTCGTCTCCAGCTGCCAGCTGCGCTCTTGCGCATGCGTGTAGCCGAGAGCGAAGGCGGCATCTGCATCAGTTTGCGCGAAGATGTGCGTCACGTCGGATGCATCGCGCTTGATCTGCACGTCCTGCTGCAAGCCGGCCGCTTGTAAACTGCCCGAGAGTTGCGGCAAACTGCGCCACACATACACAGAGATAAAAATTGCCAACAAAGCCAAGAGCAGCAACAAGCCGCCGCCGATTCTTTTGATCCAACGCATGATCTGTCTCCTCTATTTTTTCCTCTTTATATGTTATCGCGATGCGCAAGTCAGGTGTTTTCCACCTTGTCTGGCTTGCCTCGAAAGATATAAACTGCGTTAATAACAATGTAGTTGGCGAACGCACAGGTAGGCTCAAATGATTTTGCGATGGATACAGCCCAAGGAGAGAGGCAAGAATTTACCGTTGGCGCATAAACGCGAGGTCATGCGCGAAACAAAGCGCGATACAAAGCGTGATTCAATGCGCGGCGATCTCGATGTCGATGCGGTTGGCGAATCCGAGTTCAATGCCATTTTGGAAGAAGTGTGCGATACAGTGATGCCGCGCAAACCGGCAAAGAAGCCAACAGCGCGTCAAGGCAATCTTCAAGCTGCCACCGCATCAAGCAAGCCATCCGCCAATAACCACAGCCGAGACATTCCTTGGAGCACGCTTTTTCTCAAACTCGGTGAAGAAACTTCGGCCAGCTTGACTCACGCGCTAGCGCAATTGCAAGAGATCGCCCTGCTTCACCCCAATGTCGCGCCAGCGATCGCAAACGTGACCGATCAGCTGGATCATGCCCGCCGAGCTGCGATGATTGCCAGACAATTTACCCAGCTGCGCGGATCTCGCGAATTGCTTGAAAAGGAAGATATTTCGCTGCGCCAAACCGTCTCAGATGGCATCACCCGGCGCGCACGCTGGCTCCATCGGCGCAAGGTGAAAGCTCGGTTGGGATTGCTCGACGCACAGATTCAAGCCAACCCTGCCGCCCTGCGCACCCTCATCGAAGAGTTGATCAATTGGGCAGGCCTTATCGCGCAAGACATCGGCTTTGCCGTGCGCGAGCCAACGCCTGAACAAGCCAGCACCCAATTGATCGTGATCGCACGGGTACAAACGGCAAGCCTTGAGCCCGGCGAGTGGCAAAACGTTGGCTGGTTTCTCTGGCATCAACTCGCTGCCAGCATGGGCGCTCGCGCTGAGCTGCAGGTCACGCACGAAGCGCTCTCCGTTGTCGTGGATTTTGCGCTGGCACCACCTGCCAGCCATTTAGCGATCAGCCAGCTGGATACCCATAGCACGTCTCTAGGCACCACCCAAGGCATGCACGATAGCCACTTAGACACGGACATCAGCACCGTGATTGCTGGCTGCCGAGTATTGCTGCTGCTCGGGCACAGCGATGTGCATGAGCAGGCGCATCGCGCTGTCAGCCGCATGGGGCTGCGCGTGAGCACTTGTGTCAGTGTTGCGCAGGCGCGCGTATTGCTCGGGCTGAATCAGGAAGCCTTCAGCTCCCCATTGCCCCATGCCATTGTGTTTGATACCAGCGCGCCAATTGCTGAGATGATGGCATTGCGTGAGCAGCTCAACCAAAGTTACCCAGAGCGAAAAATGGCATTCGTTGAGCTCTCGGATCAACTAGGCAGTGATTTCCATGTCTCGCAAATGGGCGATGCCTCGACAGCGCATGTCTCGCTCAAAGCCATTCCACGCTCCTTGGCTCCCGCGCTGGTGTTCGAGCTTTGCAAGGTCATTTGATCTGAGATGTCGATTTCGCGATTTCGCGATTTCGACTGAACATCTAAACTAAATTATTAATAAATGCTGTTAACCTATTGATTCAATTGTTGTTTTCAAGCAAATTTATGCTTTGCACCATGAAAAGACTTGCCTTAGATTGCAGCTGAGATTAACAATAGATGCAGAAATAAATAAATTGAACGCATCAGGGCTTGGCTTTTCTTACAAACAGGTGATTTTCGATGAGTTGGCTTAAATCAGCATCGGCTTCCTTTTGGGGTGTAGTGGGCATGGCGCCAGCGCCCTCAGAGGCAGAGCTAGAGGAGCGAACCGAAGAAATCAGGCTCTCCATGTTGAGCACGCTTGG
>JANMFP010000192.1:0-4346 GCA_031378135.1 Variovorax sp.
CGCCAGCGCACCGTATCTTTGCTATCGCCTTCCACCAGCAATGGAATATCAAGCACAGCAGACTCTGCACCTGATTGCTCGGCTCGCGCCAAGGATTGGTTGATTTGTTCACCGATCAGCGGATGCAAGATGCCTTCCAAACGGGCCTTGTTGCTTGCATCGCTCAGCATGAGTTTTCTCATCACCTCGCGATTCAAACTGCCATCTGTTGCCAACACGCTGTCGCCAAAAGCCGCGCGGATCAAAGGCATTGCAGCGCCACCTGATTGAGTCATTGAGCGCGATATGGCATCGGCATCTACCAAGGCAAGGCCCAGCCCGCCCAAGATTCGCGCTACGGTGCTTTTGCCACAGCCGATGCCGCCCGTTAAACCTATTTTGCGCATGGCGCTGATTCTCTCGCTTTCAGAGGCCAATCACACGCAAAATGCTGGCCGAGCCAAAGATCAAGCTCACGAAACCGGCTCCCGCTAAAAACGGGCCAAATGGCACATAGCCACCCTCACGCAAGCTGCTGTTGAATTTCATCGCGATGCCAACGATGGCGCCAATCACGGAAGACAGCAAAATGATCGGAATCAGCGCCTGCCAGCCAAACCAAGCGCCCAGAGCAGCAAACAATTTGAAATCACCATAGCCCATGCCTTCTTTGCCCGTAACCAGCTTGAACAGCCAATACACGCTCCAAAGCGACAAATAGCCCGCGACTGCCCCCCAAACAGCGTTCACGAGCGTCACTTCAGTGTTCCAGCGCAAAGCCGCTGCAATCAAGCCCAGCCAAACCAAAGGCAAGGTAATGTCGTCGGGCAGCAAAGTCGTGTCCCAATCGATAAACGTCAAGGCCACAAGCGCGGTACAAAACGCACACCACGCTGCCGTTTGCCAGCTCCAGCCCCAGCGGTAGGCGCAGTAGGCATACAAGACACCTGTGATCAACTCCACAAATGGGTAGCGCATGCTGATCTTGGCTTTGCAGTTAGAGCACTTACCGCCGAGCACCAAATAACTCAGCACCGGGATATTTTCATACCACTTGATTTTGTGCCCGCAGTGCGGACAAGCCGAGCGAGGCACAACAAGGTTGTAGGCCACTTGCTCCTCTGCAGGCGCATCTGGGTGCGTCAATTGTTGACATTCGGCCGCCCATTGCGCTTCGAGCATTTTGGGCAAGCGGTGAATCACCACATTAAGAAAGCTGCCAATAAACATGCCCAGCAACGCAAGCGGCGCTGCATCCAACAACCACGCTGGCATGTTTAAACCACTTGGCCGAGTTTGAAAATCGGCAAATACATCGACACGACAATTCCGCCAATCAGCGTACCCAAAAATACGATGATGATAGGTTCCATCAAGCTCGATAAGCCGGCCACCATATCGTCCACTTCAGACTCATAAAAGTCAGCAGCCTTGCCCAGCATGTGATCAATCGAGCCAGACTCTTCGCCAATCGCCGTCATCTGAATCACCATTGATGGAAACAAATTGGCGTTTTGCATTGCTACTGTTAACGATGTGCCGGTAGAAACTTCTTGTTGAATCCTCGTGGTGGCATCGGAATAAAGAGAATTGCCTGAAGCCCCGCCCACTGAATCCAAAGCTTCCACCAAAGGTACGCCTGCTGCAAACATGGTGGACAAGGTACGCGTCCAGCGAGCGATACAAGATTTTTCAATCAAAGTGCCAAACACGGGCACTTTAAGCAGTGCGCGATCCATGAATTTCTGCATCTTCTCATTGCGTTTCCAAGCTTGCATGAAAAAGTAAATGCCGCCGCCAATGCCGCCAAAGATCAGCCACCAGTACTTCACAAAGTATTCACTGATGGACATCACAAACAAGGTGGGCGCAGGCAAATCTGCGCCGAAGCTTGTGAACACCTGCTTGAACGCAGGAATCACGAAAATCATGATCACTGCCACCACCACAAAAGCCACAACCACCACTGCCGTTGGATACATCAAGGCTGATTTGATCTTGGATTTGATGGCCTCGGTTTTTTCCATGTAGGTTGCCAAACGATCTAGCAAGCTCTCCAAAATACCAGCCGCCTCGCCCGCCTCAACCAAGTTGCAATACAGGTTGTCAAAATACATCGGATGCTTGCGAAATGCAGAAGACAGCGAAGTACCGGTCTCCACATCAGTGCGCACGTCGTTGAGCAATTTAGTGACGCTTGGGTTGGCGTTGCCGCGGCCCACGATATCGAAAGCTTGCAGCAAAGGCACACCAGCTTTCATCATGGTGGCCAGTTGACGCGTAAAGATGGCGATGTCTTTGGGCTTGATCGATTTGCCAGAACGCATCTTGCGCTTTTTGATCTTGCCTGGAATGACGCCTTGCCGGCGCAAGGAAGCCATGACTTGATTTTCACTGACCGCACGCTGCTCGCCTCGCACCGTTTTTCCGTTGCGATCCTTGCCCTCCCATTCGAAGACGACTTCTTTGACTTCAGATTTTTTGCTTGCTGCCGTGGCCATTCGCGTCTCCGTCTTGTGTTGGTGGTACTAGCGTTACACGCTATTCATTGGTTACAGCGATCACTTCTTCGAGAGAAGTCATGCCGATTTTGACCTTGTGCAACGCAGATTGGCGCAAGCTGCGCACATCGTCTTTGAGTGCTTGTTTGGCGATGTCCATGGCGCTGGCATCAGCCAGAATCAGGCGCTGCATATCTTCAGTGATGGGCATCACTTGGTAAATGCCTACGCGGCCTTTGTAGCCGTTGTTGCACATGGAGCAACCTACGGGCTTATACGGCGTCCATGAGCCATCAATATCTTCTTCTTTGAAGCCCGCCTGCACCAAATTTTCTAACGGAATGTCAGCCGGTGCTTTGCAATTCGGGCAGAGCCTGCGCGCCAAGCGCTGCGCTGTGATCAAAATCACGCTTGATGCAATATTGAAGGGTGCAATACCCATATTACGCATACGCGTGAGCGTGGTGGGCGCGTCATTGGTATGCAGCGTGGAAAGCACCAAATGGCCTGTCTGTGCCGCTTTGATGGCAATGTCTGCAGTCTCCAAATCACGAATTTCACCGACCATGATCACATCAGGATCTTGGCGCAAAAAGGATTTCAGTGCCACCGCAAACGTCAGACCCGCGCGATCGTTCACGTTCACTTGATTGACGCCCGGCAAATTGATCTCGCAAGGATCTTCTGCCGTGGCGATGTTCACGCCGGGTTTGTTCATCAAATTCAAACATGTGTATAGCGACACAGTTTTGCCTGAACCCGTTGGACCCGTGACCAAAATCATGCCGTAGGGGCGACTAATCGCTTCCATGATCCGATCTTTTTCGATCTTCTCGTAGCCAAGCGCCTCAATACCGAGCTTCGCGCTAGACGGATCAAGAATACGGATCACGATCTTCTCGCCAAACATGGTTGGCAAAGTACTCACACGAAAATCGATCACGCGATCTGCGCCAACCTTGAGCTTCATTCGGCCATCTTGCGGCACACGTTTCTCTGAAATATCCAGCTTGGAGATCACCTTGATGCGCGAAGCAAGTTTGTCTTTGATCGACACCGGCGGTGAGGCAATCTCGCGCAGCTCGCCGTCAATGCGGAAACGCACGCGATAAGTGTGTTCATAAGGCTCAAAATGCAAATCTGAGGCACGCATGCCGTAGGCATCCAGCAGCATTTTTTGCAGGAATTTAACGACAGGCGCATCGTCTACATCGGTTGCCGCTTCTTCCTGCTCTTCCGAAACCGCTTCCATGCTGGTTTCGTCGAACTCAAACTCACCTGGTGCGCCAATGATGGAGTCAAGTGCCTCTGAAGTTGATGTTGTTGTTGCATCAACCAGCTTGGTCAACTTGTCGTACTCGGCAATCACCCAATCGGCGCCTGATTGGGTGGCAAATTTGATCTTTTCTGCGGTGGTTTGATCGGAAGGGTCCGCCGTTGCAACAATCAAGCGATTGTTGCGTTTCGCCAACACTACAACGCGCAAACTTTGGCACAGCTTGGCATCTAGCAAGCCCTTGGGCAAGCGCTGTGGGTCGACGGCATCCAGATCAATCAGAGGCGATGCAAACGCCGCAGACATGGTGTGCGCCAGATCGGCCGCTGAAATGGCCCCTGAGTTGATCAACTCAGCAATGAAGCTGTTTTTAGACGACTGCGACTTGCGAAAAACATCTTCTGCCTTTTTTTGCTCTAACTTGCCCGCCATGACAAGTGCTCGCGCAGTGCCGGGCAAAGCGACGGAAGAAGCAGAATTTAAAGGTGAATCAACGACAGCCATGGTCAATCAGAAACGTTTAAGCCGCACATAAATCAGGCAGCAAAAAAACACACTCCTTAGAATACACCACATCCTGCACAAGACCA
>JANMFP010000193.1:0-4924 GCA_031378135.1 Variovorax sp.
CTATGTGGCCAAGTACAACGCCGATGGCAGCGGCCAGTGGATTGAATTGGCGATGAGCAATGCTGCAATCACTGGCTTTGGCACTTACAAATTTGCAGATCAAGCCGATATTCTTGTCAATGCACGCTTGGCTGCCGATGCCGTGGGTGCCACCAAAATGGATCGCCCCGAATGGTGCGCCGTGCATCCTGTCACTGGAGAAATCTACTACACGCTCACCAACAACAGCAATCGCAAGGTCGAGCCCACAGGCACACAACTGCCCTTGGATGCAGCCAACCCTCGCGCCTACAGCGATTCATTCAATGGCGGCACACCAGGCTCGCCCGGTAACGTGAATGGCCACATCATCCGCATGCGCGAGCAAGGCGGCAATTCAACAGCCACCAGCTTTACTTGGGACATCTATCTCTTTGGCGCTGAGGCATCTGCCGCATCGAATGTGAACCTGCACAGCTTGACCAACGATCAAGATTTCTCCAGCCCAGATGGCCTGTGGTTCAGCCCGACCACCGGTTTGCTCTTCATCCAAACGGATGATGGCTCTTACACCGATGTGACCAACTGCATGATGTTGCTGGGCAAGCCCGGTAATTTAGGCGACGGTGGCAATCTCACAGTTGCCAACAAAAAGGCTGACAACACCAACCTCAATATCGACACAAAAGCTGGTGCCAAACCCACCAGCGACAATCTGCGCCGCTTCTTGGTGGGCCCGATCGATTGCGAGATCACGGGCTGCGCAGAAACGCCCGATGGTAAAACCGTGTTCGTCAATATTCAGCACCCGGGCGAAGGCATTGCCAAAGCCGATGTGAACACGCCTAGCAAATACCTGAGCCACTGGCCAGGCAACGTGGGCTATGGCGCGGGAGGCGCGGATGCGCGACCACGCTCAGCAACAGTTGCCGTCAGAAAAAATGATGGCGGCTTGATCGGCTCGTAAATCTCCACCGCACTCAACAGGCTCCTTTTGGAGCCTGTTTACTTTGATCCGCACCCATTGAACTCAAAACATCTACAAACCACGAAGGAAAAAGCATGAGAGATATTCCAGTTCCAACACTCGCTTTGTCTCCAACACACTTGCCTCGGGGGACACTTCATCGCCCGTCTGAGCAAGGCCATTCAGCTTTGGATGACGCGAGTCAAACTGAAGAGACCAATCTAAACAGCAACGCCAAGCCCGAGCTTGAAGTGATCTGGGCGCAACACTTGGACGAGGTTCGCGCAGCGCAGAAGCTGCGGTATGCGATTTTTGCGGGCGAGATGGGCGCTCGGCTAGGCAGCCCTGTGGCGGGGCACGATGTGGATCGGTTTGATGACTATTGCGAGCATTTGCTGGTGCGCGATGTGAGCGATAGCCCACGCCATGGCATGGTGGTGGGCACCTACCGCCTGCTCACGCCCGTGCAAGCGCAACGCGCAGGTGGGCTTTACACAGAAACCGAATTTGATATTTCAGCGCTGGATAGTTTGCGCCCCCGCATGATGGAAATTGGCAGAAGCTGCGTCCATGCAGACTACCGCTCGGGCGCTGTGATCATGGCTTTATGGAGCGCCATGGGTCAATTCATGTTGCGCAACCAGCTTGATAGCTTGGTGGGCTGTGCAAGCATTCCGATGCAGAGCTCGGGCGATGCGATTCATGGCCATTTAGCGGCCAGTATTTGGCGCAAAGTTTCTGAGCGCCATTTGGCCGATCCCGCATGGCATGTACAAGCGCACACGCCCTTGCCGGTTGACAAGCTGGACAGCAGCCTCGATGCCGAGCCGCCTGTGCTGATCAAAGGCTATCTGCGCATGGGTGCCAAAGTGCTCGGCGCTCCGGCTTGGGATCCTGATTTCAACACCGCCGATCTGCCCATGCTGATTCGCTTGGATGATTTACCTGGCCGCTATCGCAAGCATTTTTTGGGTGCTTGATTAAATGCAACTTATTCAACAGCACACAACATATATTTCTTGCCGGCTGGCGGCTTATTTGTTCTTGTTACCTGACATATGCTGAGTTAAGCTCTGGATTGTGAATGTCATCAAACTGTCACCTGGCATGGGCACACTGGCGTAACATTTCGAATCACGGTGTGACATGCTTACTACGACAGACAGCGAGACTCCAAAGAAGTTGATGCCTTATTTAGACCGAGATCAGAGCCTACTTGCTTTCAACCGGCGTGTGCTCGATTGGGCGCGGCGCTCTGATGTGCCGCTTGTCGAGCGTCTGCGCTATTTGTGCATCACCTGCTCGAATCTGGATGAGCTGTTTGAGGTGCGGGCTTATGGTCATTTGGCAGCCTTCCAAGCCAATGACCACAAAGGCGATTACAGCGTGGCCAGCTTTGAAGCTTTGCATGCGGGCGCGCAGGCTTTAGTGGCCGAGCAATATGAGTTGTTTAACGACGAGCTGACTAAGGCTTTCGCCAACGAGAATATCTCCATCATCTCGCATGGTGACCGTGATGCGGCGCAGCGCAAATGGGTACAAAAGTATTTTGAAGAAGAGGTGCTCCCACTTCTCGTGCCAGTGGCGCTGGATCCTTCGCATCCATTTCCGCAGGTGGCCAGCAAATCACTGAACTTTATCGTGCAATTGGGCGGCACAGATGCATTCGAGCGGAAAAACGCCATTGCGATTGTGAAAGTACCACGTGTGCTGCCACGCATCATTGCGCTGCCTGCCAAGTTGTGTGGCAAGAAGCAGCTTTTTATCTCGCTCTCCAGCGTGATTCGCGCGCATTTGGACAATTTATTTCCCGGCAGAACCGTCGGGCAGTTTTCGCAATTTCGCGTCACGCGGCATACCGATATGGCGATTGACGAAGAAGATGTGAAGAATCTTCGCATGGCCTTACGCCAAGGTTTGCAGCATCGGCACTATGGGCAGGCCACGCGCATTGAAGTCTCGAGCAGTTGCTCGCCCGAACTCTCTGAGTTGTTGCTCAAGCAATTTGAGCTGCCAGAATGCGCACTCTATCGCGTGCATGGGCCGGTGAATTTGGTGCGCTTTGGGCAATTGGCAGACTTGCTACAAACGCCTTCATTGCAATTTGCGCCTTACACACCCTCTTATCCAGCCAGCATGCAACCCATGGCGCGCGGCTTGTCGGTATTTGATCGGTTGAAGCAAGGTGATGCCATGGCGCATCAGCCGTTTGAGAGCTTTGATGCCGTGCTCGATTTTCTGCGCGAAGCCGTTTATGACCCGAAGGTGCTGGCGATTCGCCAAACGATTTACCGCGCAGGCTCAGATTCAGCAATGATGGATTTGCTGGTGGAGGCGGTGCGGCGCGGCAAAGAAGTATTGGCTGTGGTGGAGCTCAAAGCGCGCTTTGATGAAGAGGCCAATATCAACTGGGCCGAGCGCCTAGAGGCCATTGGTGCCCAAGTGGTGTATGGCGTGGTGGGGCTCAAAACGCATGCCAAGATGCTGCTGGTAACGCGCAAAGAAGGCAAGCAATTGCGCCGCTATGGGCATCTATCCACCGGCAACTACAACCCGAAAACTGCGCGCCTGTACACCGACATCAGCTACTTCACCCAAGATGCGCAGCTCACGCAAGATATGGAGCAACTGTTCATTCATTTGGCCAGTCAAAACCACATTCCGAAGCTGAAAAAATTGCTGATTGCACCGTTTCATCTGCATCGTGAAATGATTGCGCGCATTGATGCGCTCACCGCCAAGGCCAGCAAAGGCAAATCGACGCGATTGGTCGCCAAAATGAATTCGCTGACCGATGCACCCATCATGGATGCGCTGGTGCGCGCGGGGCAAGCTGGCGTGAAAATTGATTTGATCGTGCGCGGCGCCTGTATGTTGCCTGCGCAATTGCCAGGCTTGACGGACAACATTCGCGTGCGCTCGGTGATTGGCCGATTCTTGGAGCATTCGCGGGTGTTTTATTTTCGCAGCGAGGGCGATGAAGAGTTGTATCTTTCCAGCGCCGATTGGATGAATCGCAACATGCTGCGCCGCATTGAGCTGGCCTGGCCTGTGACGGATCCAGCGCTGCGCCAGCGCATCATCGACGAGACTTTAAATGCCTACCTGCACGACGGCATGGATGCTTGGGAAATGCAGCCAGATGGCTCGTATGTCTCGCAGCGCGATCCACAGCACGGTCACAGCGCCCAGCAAGCGTTGATGCAGCGCTATGAGCAGCGAAGAAAATAAAGAGGCATCTCTCATGGATTTGATCTTGTGGCGTCATGCCGAAGCTCATGAACTCACAGAACATCAGCAAGACGATCTAGCTCGCCCTCTGACGGCGCGCGGCATTAAGCAAGCCCAGCGCATGGGCTCATGGCTTGATGAGCATATGCCGAGCGAGACGCGCGTTCTTTGCAGCCCGGCACTGCGTTGCACGAGCACAGCTGATGCATTGCGTCGCAAATTCAAGATTTGCCCCGAGCTTGCGCCCGATCAAGATGATGTGGCTTTACTGGAAATTGCAAATTGGCCAGAAGCGAAGCAGCCGGTTTTGGTGATCGGGCATCAGCCCAACTTGGGCCTGGTGATTGGCCGCTTACTCGGCTGGCAGGGGCATGCATTGTCTGTGCGCAAAGGCTCCGTGTGGTGGCTGCGCAGCCGCCTGCGCTTGGGTCAGCGTCAAACCATTGTGCATTGCGTACAGACGCCAGACATGATCTGGTGATGCAGTGTTTATCGCAGGAGCAGATCAAGCGCCCAAGTGGTCTTGCTCCAAGCTTGAATTTCTTGTTGCAGCAGATGCATCGATTGCGGATAGCGCCCTGACCAGTTCGAAGGCACGCTCAGTATAAAGCGATTCTGATGCGTTGCGCAGCTTAGATCAAGGCCTTTGAGATGCGGCGGCACGCGGGCGTGACACAAAAGAACGGCTAAGCGAAGACAAATCAGTTGCTGTACAAATGGCGTGTCGGAAAAATCCGCTTCAAGCTT
>JANMFP010000259.1:0-2328 GCA_031378135.1 Variovorax sp.
GCTGGCAGTAGATGCGCAAGGCAGACCCTTGATTTTGATTTCGCGTTTGTCAGCACACTATGGCGCGCTGGAAGCGGATGCGCGCTGCTCGCTCTTGCTTGGCGAAGCCGTGTCAGGAGAGGGTGGTGGCGATCCCTTGCGGCATCCGCGCATCACGGTGCTTTGCTTGGCAGAAAAAGTGGGCGCTGAGCAGCGCGACGCTGCCAAAGCGGCCTTTTTGCAGCGTCACCCGCAAGCAGACATTTACGCCGACTTCGGCGATTTTGATTTTTGGATGCTGGTGCCCCAGCGTGCGAGTTTGAATGCGGGTTTCGGCAAGGCCTATGCGCTCACAGCAGAGGATTTGAAATGAGCCAAGCTCGGTTATTTCAGGTGATTGCGATGCTCGCAGGATAATGCCGACATGAAAATTCACTTTACCAAAATGCAAGGCGCGGGCAACGATTTCGTGGTGCTGGATGAGACGCGTGGCTTGCTTAAATTGCGGCCAGATCAGTACAAATTTTTAGGCGATAGGCATTTCGGTGTGGGCGCGGATCAGATTTTGTCGGTGCGGCCTGCGCCTTCGCCTGAGTTTGATTTTGCCTACGCGATTCACAACAACGATGGTGGCGAAGTGGAGCATTGTGGCAATGGCGCGCGCTGCTTTGTGCGCTATGTGCGCAGCAAGTGCTTGACGACGAAGACCTCGGTTCGTGTGAAAACGATCAACAACGCTCTCACGCTCACCGAGCAATCGGATGGCCGCGTCACTGTGGATATGAGCGCGCCTTTCTTTGAATGGGCCGATATTCCTTTTGATGCAGCGCATGCAAAGCTTCAAGATCACAATTCATGGCAAAAATGGCATCTGCCCGGCATCAATGCTGCGCATAATGCTATGGAATCTATAGTAAAAGATGTCTCTGTAGCGGTGCTTTCGATGGGCAATCCACATGCCGTGATGGTTGTGCCAGACGTGGATATTGCACCCGTGCATGCCTTGGGCCAATGGATTCAAGCGCAGAGGGCATTCCCCCGCAGCGTGAATGTAGGCTTCATGCAAATTTTGAACCGAGGTGAAATCAAGCTGCGTGTGTATGAGCGCGGAGCAGGTGAGACGCTGGCCTGTGGCACGGGCGCATGTGCCGCCGCGGTGGCGGGCATTCGGCTCGGCTTGCTGGATGCAAAAGTGGATGTGCACACGCAAGGCGGGCTGCTCACAATTGAGTGGCCGTTTGCCACACAGGGGCTGAACGCAAGCGTGTTGCTTACTGGGCCAGCCGTTACAGTATTCGAAGGCGAAATAGAGATCCCTGATTGAGATTCTTGATGAGAGGAATTTAAGTTTAAGATAGCACCTGCTATAAATTCAGGAGCTACTCTCATGACCCCATCGCATGATGTGCCGCCAATCACCGAAGACGATATTGCCAATTACTTGAGCGCGAACCCCGAGTTTTTCGAGCGCCACGCAGAAACGCTGTCTTCGATTCAGCTTTTTTCCCAGCACGGCAAGCGCGCTGTGAGCTTGCAAGAGCGGCAGGCGGAGATGCTGCGCGAGAAGATCAAATCGCTGGAAGGCCGCATCATGGAGATGGTGCGCCATGGCAATGAAAATGTGATGATTGCCGATAAAGTGCAGCGCTGGACGCGCACTTTACTGCTCACGCAACAAGCGATTGATTTGCCGATGACCGTTGCGCATGAGCTCAAGAGTCAATTCTTGGTGCCGCAAGTGGCTTGTCGGATTTGGGGTGTGAATGGTTTGTTTTCGGAAGAAGAATTCGCCGTGGGCGTCAGTGATGATGCCAAGGCCTTCGCATCGTCTTTGCAGTTGCCTTATTGTGGTGTGAATTCGAGTTTTGAAGCGGCGACTTGGCTCGATCAGCCAGAGCTGGCCAGCTCGCTCGCGCTGATTCCATTGCGCGCAGGCGCGGCGCTCGAAGCCTTTGGCTTGCTGGTGCTTGCATCGCCTGATCCACAGCGTTTCAATGCCGGCATGGGTACGGATTTCTTGGAGCGCATTGGTGAGATCACGAGCGCCGCGCTGTCTCGGCTGCGGGGCTGATCAAGGCGTCGATGGCAAGCGGCATGAGGCTGAGATGGCGCACGAACTGATCGAAGCCTATCTCACGCATTGCCGCGTTGAAAAGCGGCTTGCTGAGCGCACGCTGGCGCTCTACACCGAAGATTTGGTCAAGCTTCAAACTCATGCAGACCAAGCCAAGATAGACATCACGCAAGTGCATAACGCACACATCCGCCGCTGGGTGGCGCAGATGCACAGCGGTGGAAGGAGTGGGCGCGGCATTGGGCTGATTCTCTCTGGCTGGCGCGGCTTCTACA
>JANMFP010000335.1:0-1649 GCA_031378135.1 Variovorax sp.
CGGCGTGTTCGTCGCGGCGCACCCGATTGCGGGCAAAGAGCTCTCAGGTGTGGAGCATGCGGATGTCACGCTGTATACCAACAAACAAGTCATCATCACCCCGATTGAGCGAACGCAAACTGCGCAGCTGGCCAAAGCCACTGCGCTGTGGGAAGCGCTGGGCTGCCAAGTGCTCAAAATGTCTCCCGAAGCGCATGATTCCGCCTACGCAGCTGTGAGCCATTTGCCGCATTTGATTGCTTTTGCGATGATGAACGCGATCACCGATCAACCCAATGGCCGTGAGTATTTATCGCTTGCAGGCATGGGCTTTCGTGATTTCACGCGCATTGCCGCGAGCGATTCCAAGCTCTGGACCGATGTGCTCATGGCCAATCGGCAGGAGCTGCTGGCACAATCGCGCCAATTTCAAAAGGCGCTGCATGCGCTGGAGCGCCTGATGCAAGCTGAGCAAACCGATCAACTCGAACACGAGATTGACCGCGCCAGCCTGACCCGCGCTCAGTGGAAGATGACGACGCGCAAATAAGCGCACCTCATATCAACGCGCTTTATTTCGCTGCGGCAGCCCCTGATCTTCCATTCCTCCCATGTTTTCCACGGCGTTTCTTGACCTGCCGCCCTTGTGCAACGCCGCTGGCACGGTGCAATTACCGGGCTCCAAAAGTATCTCCAATCGCGTGTTGCTGCTGGCTGCGCTCAGCCAAGGCCGCACCCTGATTCACGATTTGCTCGATTCGGATGACACCCGCGTGATGCTCACGGCGCTTGCGCAACTGGGCTGCAGTGTGGAGCGCAGCGTGGCAGGCATTTCTACCGATGTGGCGATGACCGGTTTGGGTGGCCAAGCACCGCTTGTCTCCGCCAAGCTGTTTTTAGGCAACGCCGGCACAGCGATGCGCCCACTCACCGCCGCGCTGGCTGTTCTTGGTGGAGATTTCACGCTCTCTGGCGTGCCGCGCATGCATGAGCGGCCGATTGGCGATTTGGTCGATGCGCTGCGCCAACTGGGTTGCCAGATTGATTACAGTGGCAACGATGGTTTTCCACCGCTGCACATCGGCCAGCCTCACTTACAGCTGGATGTGCCAATTGCGGTGCGCGGCGATGTGTCGAGCCAATTTCTCACTGCCTTGCTGCTGGCGCTGCCACTGGTGGCCAAGCAAGACATTCACATCGATGTGATCGGTGAGCTCATTTCTAAGCCGTACATTGAAATCACGCTGAATTTGCTGGAAAAATTTGGCATCCAAGTGCAACGCACGCAGTGGAAGCGCTTCACCATTCCCAAAGGCGCTCGCTACCAATCGCCGGGTGAAATATGGGTTGAAGCTGATGCATCGTCTGCTAGCTATTTCATAGCACTCGGCGCAATATCTATGCCGGGTAGTAGCCAAAAAGGCTTAAAAAATGCCGATGGAATCCGCATTGAAGGCCTGAGCGACAAGGCCATCCAAGGCGATATCCGCTTCATCGATGCCGCGCGGCAAATGGGCGCTGTGATTAAGAGCGGAGCAAACCACCTGCATATCCAGCGTGGCGCATGGCCCTTGAAGGCGATTGACCTCGATTGCAACCACATCCCCGATGCCGCGATGACGCTGGCCGTGATGGCGCTGTATGCCGATGGCACCACGACTTTGCGCAAC
>JANMFP010000305.1:0-13911 GCA_031378135.1 Variovorax sp.
TATCGCGCGCGGATTGAATGCAGCCGCCTGAGCCCTTAAGTTGACGCCCGGTATCATGGCTTTAAATGGATAGGAATTTTCACTCATGTCGGCCTTAGATACGGATTACCTCATCATCGGCGCAGGCGCCACCGGCCTCGCATTTGCCGACACCTTGCTTGAAGAAAGCAAAGAGGCACACATCACCATCGTAGATCGCCATGCCAAGCCGGGCGGGCATTGGAACGATGCTTATCCCTTTGTGGCATTGCATCAGCCCAGCGCGTTTTACGGCGTGGGCTCGCTGGAGTTAGGCAGCGGCCTCAAAGACAGCTTGGGAAGTCAAAACGGTTTTAACGCAGGCATGTACGAACTGGCCAGCGGCGCCGAGATCAACGGTTACTTCAACCGCGTGATGCAGCAAAAGCTGTTGCCCTCGGGGCGCGTTCGCTACATGCCCATGAGCAATTACAAACAAGGTGGAAACGGCCTTGGGCACATCGAATCTTTGCTCTCTGGCCAAACCACGCCCATCACCCTACGGAAAAAACTGGTGGATGCCACGCACTTCAGCCCTAATGTGCCATCCACACATGCGCCGAAATATCGCGTTGCAAGCGGCGTGCATTTGATACCGCCCAATGGTCTGGCACAGCTGTGGCAAGCCCTAGAAAGGCCACAACATTTCTGCATCATTGGCGCTGGTAAAACAGGCATGGACGTGGGCGTTTGGCTGCTTTCCCACGGCGTGGCGCCGGAGGCGATCTCTTGGGTGATGCCGCGCGATTCTTGGCTGGTCAATCGCATCACCACGCAGCCAGGCGTTGAATTCTTCATGCAATCGATCGGCGGGCAAGCCAAGCAGCTTGAAGCATTGAGCCAAGCCACAAGCGCCGATGATTTTTTTGATCGCTTGGAAGCCGCTGGGCAAATGCTCCGGATTGACCCAAAAGTGCGCCCCAGCATGTTTCATATCGCCACGATGTCGGAGGGCGAGGTCGCGCTGCTCAGGCAGATCACGCAAGTCATCCGCAAGGGTCGTGCGCAAGAAATCAACGCGAGTGGTCTGGTGCTCGATCAAGGCCATGTGCCCATGCCCGCGAACACGCTTTATATCAACTGCTCAGCCTCAGCCGTGGAATATAAAAAGAGCCAGCCCATTTTTCAAAGTGGAAAAATTGTCCCCCAGCTCGTGCGCGCGCCTTTGATCAGTTTCAGCTCATCGCTGATTGCGTATGTGGAAGCGCATTACGACACCGACGAGCAGAAAAACAAGCTCTGCCATCCCGTACCCTTCCCGCACCAAATGCAAGGCTACATCGCCACTTGCCTCTTCAACATGATGAATCAGATGAATTGGGGGCAAGACAAAGTGCTGCGCGCATGGATGCGCAGCAACCGGCTCGATGGATTTGGCAAACTCACCGCAGGCGTCGATCCCGCGGATCTAGAGAAAAGCGCCGTACTCGCGCAATTGAAAAACCTCGGGCCTGCAGCAGCGGCAAATGCGCAAAAACTATTGGCAACCACGCGGGCCTAACGTCAACTCAGTCAAGCCTCAAAGTCCGGGCAGTTCTTGGGCCCAGCCTTTTCAAAAGCTTCGAGCTTCATGCAGTGATCAAAAGCTGCCATTGTGCGCGGCAAGCCGTGTAGCGGCGTAGCAAACCGCTGTGCATTGAAGATTTGCGGCACGAGGCAGCAATCTGCCAAAGTTGGTGTGTCACCATAGCAATACTTCCCCTTCGCAGCGCCAGGCAGCGCTGCCAATTGCCGTTCGAAAGACTCTAAGCCAGTACGACACCAATACACATACCAAGCATTTTTCGCTTCTTCGGTTTGCCCCATTTCTTTCACGAGATATTTCAAAACGCGCAGATTGTTAAGCGGATGAATCTCGCAAGCAATGCTTTGCGCAAGCGCACGCACTCTGGCTCGGCCTAGCGCATCGGATGGCAAGAGTGCAGGCGTGGGATGGATCTCGTCTAAGTACTCGATGATCGCCATCGATTGGCTGAGCGCATCCGTGCCTGTGTCGAGCAGGGGGACCAAGCCATCTGCTGCAAGATGGGCGTATTCAGGTTTTTTATGATCGCCCTTGGCCAAGTGCACAGAAATGTAGTCATATGGCAAGCCTTTCAGCTGTAGAGCGATGCGTACGCGGAAGGAGGCGGAGGAGCGGAAGTAGTTGTAGAGTTTCATGTGTGATCCTGATAGCGATTTTCTCAAGGATAACGCCAACAGACAATCGCGGCGTCATTCGCTAACATTCAGCACATGAATCACGAACAAAATCTGCGCCTCACGAGAGTCGGTCCGGGAACGCCGGGCGGCGCGCTGCAGCGGCGCTTTTGGCAACCTATCGCTCTGACCGAAGAGTTTGATCCGTTGCTTGCGCCAGATATGGGCAGCCCTGAGCAGCCGCGCTTGGTCAAAGCAGTTCGTGCACTGGGGCAGGATTTTGTCTTGGTGAAAAATCATGATGGCTCATGGGCGCTGCTTGATCGGGATTGTCCGCATCGCGGGGCAAATTTGGCCTTCGCGCGTTATGAACGCATTAGCTCTGAAAATGATAGCACTCCGCTCAGTATATCTGCCGGCAATATCCCTATTTCGTCTATAAAAGAAGCTGCAACATCCATCCGCTGCCCTTTTCACGGCTGGGCGTTTCAGACCAGCGGTGGGCAAGCTGGCCAGTGCATCGATACGCCCGCTGAGCCTGCAGGCTCCACACTTTGCACACAAATCAAGCAGCGCAGTTATCCCGTGCAGGAAAAGGCGGGCGTGGTGTGGGCATGGCTTGGTGATCTCGCGAGCGACGCCAATGAAGCGGCTTCAAAACCCGAGCTGATGCCCGATCTCGATTGCTTTGCCGCGCCAGCCTCACACAGCTTCGCCTTCAAAGGAATGTGGCAAGCCAATTGGCTGCAATGCTTTGAAGTCGGCATGGATCCGGCGCATCCTTCTTTTTTGCATCGCTTTTTACAAGACGCTGATTTGCAAGAGACGGGAAGCAACGCTGGCGGCAAACAGTTTCGCAGCGCCTCAGCTGGCGATGTTCAAGGCGAGCGTTGGCCGATGACACGTGTGATGCGCGAGCTGCATTCGCCCAAGCTCAGCGCGCAGGCCGTTAAAAGTGACACGCTGCAAGGCATTCGCATCACAGCATTGCGCGCTCTGAATGAAGACACAAGCCATGTGCGCATCACACAAGCCATCTTTCCGCATATTTTCGTGATCCCACTGTCTGAGACGCTCACCATCACACAATGGCATTTGCCAATTGACGATGAGCGCACGTATTGGTTCAGTGTGTTCACGAGTTTCGATGCACCGATTGATCAAGCCGCCATGCGCGCACAGCGCCTGCCCTATACCAACTTGCCCGACTACACGCCACGCGCGGGCGCGCACAACGCTTGGGGCTTCTCTCCAGAAGAGCAAATGAGCCGCACCTTCCTTGGCATGGGTGAGGACGATATCAACGTGCATGACCAATGGGCGGTAGAGAGCAACGGATCGCTGCAAGACCGCACGCGCGAACACCTCGCCACCAGCGACAAAATCATCGTGCTCTATCGCCGCTGGTTGCAGCGCGCTATCGATGCGGCAGAGCTTGGCCAAGCTACGCCGCCCTTGCCCGCTGCGCAAGCACTGAGCGAGCCGCCCGGCACGGTGGATGGTTTTGCGCCGAGCACAGATTGGCAGGCGTGGCAAAGCGCGCAGCTTGCAGCGAAGCGCGAAAAAGCGCCGTGGATCAGGCCATGAACGCCAGCCAAATCCTGCGCCTTGTGCATGAATCAGGGATCGAACAAGTGCGCATCGCATGGTGTGATGTGCATGGCGAGCTGCGTGCCAAGAGCATCCTGCCGCGCGCCCTGCCCGCAGCATTGCAGGGCGGTATCGGCATGGTCGGAACACTAGCGCTCAAAGACACGAGCGATCGCACGGCCTTCAAAGTATTTGAAGCAGATGGCTTGGCGCATTGGTCTATCCTGAATGAGTTCTCTCAGGCCAGCAACTTCATGGTCAAACCTATCTTGGAGAGCTTTCGCGTGTTGCCTTGGGCACCGCGTACCGCTTGGCTGCAAGGGCAGATGCTGGGCGCAGATGGTCTACCACTCGCAGTGGATACGCGCGGCACCTTGCAAAAAGCTCTGGCTCAGCTTGCACACCAAGGCCACGGCCTGCGCTGCGGTTTAGAGATCGAATTTCATATTTACAAGATTGAAAACACACGCACGCCAATTGATCCTGAGCTCGCCGCATGGCCTGGCTTACCGCCAGCGGTGTCGATGATTCATCCGGGCTATCGCCTGCTGTCCGAACGCTATTTCGATCGCTGCGATGAACCCTTGCAAATCGTGCGTAGCACTTGCGAGGCACTCGGCCTGCCGCTCACCTCGCTCGAAGTAGAATTCGGCCCCAGTCAATTAGAAGCTGTGTTTGATGTGCAAGATGCTCTCAACGCGGCAGACAGCATGGTGCTCTTTCGCAGCTCCACAACGCAAGCTTTGCAGCGCGCGGGCTATCACGCCACTTTCATGTGTCGCCCGCCATTTCCCAGCATCATGAGCAGTGGCTGGCATTTGCATCAGTCGCTTGTGAATTTGAAAACGGGCGATAACGCGTTTGCCGCCGACACAGAGAATGGCAAATCACTTTCTAAAACAGGCCAGCACTGGCTCGCAGGTTTAATGGCGCACGCCAATGGCATCTGCGCCTTGGCCAACCCCACCATGGATGCCTACGAGCGCTTCAAACCCAATGCCCTCGCCCCCACGCGCGCCAACTGGGGCACTGACAGCCGAAGCGCTATGCTTCGCGTGATTCATGCAGGCCAAGCCACGCGAATTGAAAACCGCATTGGCTCCCCGCTGGCCAATCCCTATCTTTATTTCGCATCTCAGATTTACGCGGGATTGAATGGCCTGGCTAAGCAGCAATTACCGCCCGAAGAAAATGGCGCAGGCAATCATGCAAACGCTGCTTTGCTTCCTACCGATTTAGGCCTCGCCTTAGATGCCTTGCAAAAAGACGCCGCACTGGCTCAAGGATTCGGTGAGCGAGTGCTTGCATGGTTTGCGCAAATCAAACGCCAAGAAATCACCCGCTACGCCGCAGCCTCAGACAAGCCAGATTGGATTCGGCGCGAATACTTCTCGCGCTATTAAAAAGCATTCCGAGGGCAGCGCTTCAGAGGGAGCGCTTCAAATTCAGCGCCTAAAATTCAGCGTGTTATTTGAGCTTGTTTTTCTCTTTGCCCTTTGGCATCACCGCCGTCACAATCGCTGCGCGCATCGGCTCACCGGTCAGCACCTTGGGCGGCGAAGTATCTTTCTTTGGCTTTTTGCCTTCTTTGTTCGATTTTTGTTGACCTTTTGCCATGGCATGCTCCTAGAAAAATAAAGTGTTTGTATTATTTCACTAAAATTTCATGTCTATCCTGCGAGCACAATTGAAAGCACTCACTTGATTCCACACATGATTGACTTTCTCAACACCCCCGTTTTCCATCTTTTCAGTCTGCCCGCTAGCTGGGCAGAGCTGATCGGCGCATTGCTTGGGGTGGCCATGGTGGTCTGCAATATTCGGCAAATTCACTGGGGCTGGCCGCTTGCGTTTTTAAGCTCGGTGATGTACGGCTTTGTGTTTTTAGAAGCGAATCTCTTTGCAGAATGTGGCTTGCAAGTGTTCTTCGCGCTCATGGCTTTATGGGGCTGGTGGCAATGGCTGCGCGGCACAACTAACAACGGGCAGACACTACAGCCACAGATTCTGGAACGCTCAATCACTCTCAATTCAATAGCATTCTGCGCAGTATTTATGCCGGCTATCGCCCTATTTTTATCAAAATACACCACATCTGATGTGCCTTGGTGGGATGCTGTGCCCACCGTGCTCAGCTTGGTCGCAACATTTTGGCTCGGCAAAAAATATACCGCCAATTGGCCATTGTGGATCCTTGTGAACATGATCAGCATCGCCCTCTTTGCCCACAAAGGCCTGTGGCTGACCGTGGGCTTGTATGCGCTGTTTGCCATCATGGCTGCCATCGGTTGGCGCGCTTGGCGTACGCAGCCCCAAGCTACTGGCCGAGCCTAAACACCACATATGAAAATTGCCCTTCTCGGCGCTGAAAGCACAGGCAAAACACAGCTTGCACATGAGCTTGCACGTGCGCTTGCAACGCACTGGATCGGCAGTCAAAACACAGCCATTGCTATCGATGAATATTTGCGGCAATGGTGCGCGCAACACGCCCGTACACCGCTTGCGCAAGAACAAGCGCATATCGCCACTGAGCAGCAAGCGCGCATCGAAGCCGCTGCACAAGCCAACACTTTCGTCATCGCCGACACCACACCGCTGATGACCGCTGTTTACAGCGAATTCATCTTCTCTGACACCAGCCTCACAGCTGCTGCCTTGGCTTACCAAAAAACCTTCGATCTCAACCTACTGACTGGCCTCGATATGCCATGGCAAAGCGACGGCATTCAGCGTGATGGCCCGCATGTGCGCGCGCCGGTCGATGCGCTTTTGCGGCAACGACTGCAAAGCGCTGGCATCGCTTTTGAGGTGATCTATGGTCTTGGCGAGCAGCGTACTCTGAATGCTGTACAAGCTTGCGCGCGTTATCAAGCTCGCCATGCGCAAACTCTTGGGGAAATAGCAACCACTACGAATTCAATAGCATCCCGTGCAGGAGATACGCCGGCTAACGCATCAAATGCCTTAAAAAAATGGCAATGGAACTGTGAGAAATGCTCCGATGCGGATTGCGAGCATCGATTGTTTCAAGACTTAATCAAGCAAGATTCTCCGGCCTGAGCCATCCAATTCACTGCACCCGATCTGGCCCCTGCGGATGATCCAGCGACTGCGTGAACAGCTGCGCCGCATCCACGGCATCGAAGCGATATTGCACACCGCAAAAATCGCAACCCACTTCAATATTTTCGCGCTCACTCAGAATGCTTTCCACCTCCGTCACCCCAAGGCCTTGCAGCATATGGCCCACTCTTTCGCGTGAGCAAGTGCAGGCAAAGCGCGGGTTCAGAGGCTCATAGCGCACGAGTTGGTCTTCCCAAAATAAACGATGCAAGATCGTATCAGCATCAAGCTCTAGCAGTTCATTGCGCTTGAGGCTTTGCGCGAAAACGGCGATGCGGTTAAATGCTTCATCCAAGCCAATATCGTCTTCATTCGCGCGGCCTAGGTTGCCCTTTCCTTCCAGCGGCATGCGCTGAATGAGTAAGCCTGCGGCCACCTTGTCGTCTGCCGCAAGAATCAGCCGCGTATCGAGCTGCTCGGATTGCAGCATGTAGTGCTCAAGCACGTCGCTCAATTTCTCCAGCTTCTCGCCACGGTCGCCCTTCAGAGACACAACGCCCTGATAGGGCTGCTGCCCAGGCTGCTTGTCTTTCGGATCGAGCGTGATCGCGCAGCGGCCATGGCCGAGCACATTCGTCATCTCGGACAAGCGCGCACCTGCGCCTACTTCGCCGATCACAGAAGCCGTCGCACGCAGCGATAAATCGCTTTGCACTTCTGCCACAGCCACCTTCACTGGCCCATCGCCTGCGATTTGCAACACGAGTGCCCCATTGAATTTAATGTTGCTCTGCATCAGTGCGCCAGCAGCCAACATCTCGCCCAGCAGCTCCTGCACAGCTACAGCGTACGCGCCTGTCTGCGTGTTTGCCGAGCGGCGCTGCAGCACTTCTTGCCAAGCATCCGTTAAACGCACGAGCGAGCCGCGCACGGGCAGACCTTCGAAGATAAATTTATGGAGTTCAGACATGTTGAATACTTAAAGTTCAGATGAGCTTTTTCAAGCCAGTTTCTTCAAACCCTTGGCAAAGCGCTGCGCATTCGTCACGTAATGCTGCGCACTCAAGCGCAGTTTTTCAACCGTCGCTTCATCCAACTGGCGCACCACCTTTGCCGGAGAGCCCATGATCATCGAGAAATCCGGAAACTCTTTTCCCTCTGTCACCAGCGAGCCCGCGCCTACAATACAGCCTTTGCCAATTTTTGCTTTGTTCAAAATCACCGCTTGAATGCCAATCAGCGAACCATCTCCAATCGTGCAGCCATGCAGCATCACTTGATGGCCAATCGTTACATCAGCGCCGATTTCGAGCGGCACGCCTGAATCCGCGTGCAACACACTGCCATCTTGCACATTCGAATTTTTACCAATTTTGATGTGCGCCACATCGCCGCGCACCACGGCACCAAACCAAACGCTGGCGTGATCGCCCAGCTCTACAGCGCCCATCACGTCCGCAGAATCGGCCACCCAAGCGCTGGGAGCTATGGTGGGCGCGATGCCATCGAGTTCGTAAATAGCCATGATTTTCCCTTTTAGTGTGTATCTGTCGATGCGATGTGCTCTTCAATCCAAGCAGCAAACAACTCTTCCGTGATCTGCCCAGCGGCAACATCAAGCATTGTAAAAACGCATTGCTGATCGTTCGCCGTCAGACGAAAACCATTGAGAATGAGAAACAACTCCACAGCCACAAAAGCTGTGCGTTTGTTGCCATCCAAAAACGGATGATTGCGCGCGATACCGTAGCCGTACGCAGCCGCGAGTTTTGATGCAGTCGGCTCGCCATAAGCTGCGACCTGTTGCGGTCGCGCCAAGGCTGAGTCAAACAAACCCATATCTCGCACACCACTGATGCCGCCGTGCTCCGCCAATTGCTCATCATGCACAGCGAGCATCACGCTGCGGTCTAGCCAGACCCAATCGCTCATATGCGCTCTTCTCTTATTTCGCCAACTCACGAAGCACACTGCGCCGCTTGCGCATGATCTCTTGCGCCGCCTTCATTTGCACGGGAAACGCTGGATCGGTATTGACCAAGCGATACCCATCCGGCGCTTCCGTCATAAAAATCTGATCGCCCTTCTCCACTTTCAAGCGCGCCAAAATTTCTTTGGGCAAAATCACGCCCAGTGAGTTGCCGATTTGAGTGACTTTGAGGGTTTGCATGATCAGACTCCTTACGTTATAACTTTTATTATAACTTTAACTTCTCCGTCTTGCCAGCATGAACCCGCCTGCCTCACTACGCCGCCAAGCCCTTGAGGCTCTGCAATGCCCGATTCCAGATCGAAAAGTGGCTCTAGCCGGCGATTTGTATGCGAAGAGTGCTTCTCTTTTGATAGCGAATGATGATTTGAGCGAAGAGCTTGAAACCTCAACCAAGCTCCCCGGCCAGCCCGACAAGCCAGTCCTGATGCAACACTTAGATGTGCCCCAACGCTCCATCTTCACACCACGCGGCTTAGCTGGCCTCGTGCATTCGGTTTGCCACATTGAGTTCAACGCGATCAATCTCGCGCTCGATGCCGCATGGCGTTTCCCCAATATGCCGCCGCAGTATTACGCGGATTGGCTCAAAGTTGCCTTTGAGGAAGCGCATCATTTCAGCCTCTTGCGCGCTCAGCTCCAAAGCATGGGGCACGACTATGGCGATTTCCCTGCGCACACAGGTTTGTGGGACATGGTGGAGCGAACGCAATTCGACATCGCGGCCCGCATGGCGCTCGTGCCCCGCACGCTAGAAGCTCGCGGGTTAGACGCCACGCCGCCAATGCAAGACAAACTCCGCAAAGTCGGCACGCCAAATGCGCTCAAAATCATCAGTATTTTGGACATCATCCTGCGTGATGAAGTGGGCCATGTGGCGATTGGCAACCATTGGTACAGATGGCTCTGCAAGCGCGATGGTATCGATCCTGCGGCGCATTTTCAGAAGCTTTGCTTGCAGCATTCAGCGCCACGAATTCGTGCGCCCATCAATCAAGAGGCTCGTCGGCGCGCTGGGTTTACGCACGACGAGATTTCTGATTTGCTCATAAATTCATAGCACTCTTCACAATAAATACGCCGGCTACTCTCTCAAAACATATCAAACTTATAATCTACACATGTCAGTCTGGGCCTTAGGCATCAACCACACCACCGCGCCGCTGGATTTGCGCGGCAGGTTTGCTTTTGCGCTCGATCAGCTCTCTCCCGCGCTCTCATCGCTCCGCAGCGAACTTAAAGCGCACCCCGAGCTCACCTTGGTCTCCACTTGCAATCGCACTGAGATTTATGGCTCTGGCCATTCAGAGCAGGCCGAGCAGGCATTGCATTGGCTGGCCAGCAGCGGCGGCGTCAGCAGACATGAACTGCAAAGCCACACCTACACCTTACAAGGCGATCAAGCCGCACGCCACGCCTTCCGCGTAGCGGCGGGCTTGGATTCCATGGTGCTCGGTGAGACGCAGATTTTGGGGCAGCTTAAAGATGCAGTCAACGCCGCTGAAAACGCCGGCGCATTAGGCGGTGAGTCGGGCAGCACGCTGCATCAAATGTTTCAGCGCAGCTTTGCTGTCGCCAAAGAAGTGCGCAGCAACACTGATATTGGCACACAAAGCATCAGCATGGCCGCAGCCGCTGTGCGCCTGGCCGGCCAATTGTTTGAAGATCTCTCCAAAATCCGCATCCTCTTCGTAGGCGCAGGCGAGATGATTGAACTGGCCGCCACGCATTTTGCAGCAAAAAATCCACTTCAAATGGTGATCGCCAATCGCACGATGGAGCGGGGCCAAGCCTTGATCGACAAGCTCGCGCCAGCAGCCACCACGAGCAACACTGCGCTGCACACCATGCATCTTGGCGAGCTGCCCACACGCTTGCATGAGTTTGATGCGGTGATCAGTTGCACCGCAAGCACCCTGCCCATCATCGGCTTAGGCGCTGTGGAGCGCGCGCTCAAATTGCGCAAGCACAAACCCATTTTCATGGTCGATCTGGCTGTGCCGCGCGATGTGGAGCCTGAGGTCAAAGCGCTGGATGATGTGTATCTCTACACCATGGATGATTTGGCAAGCGTGGTGCAAACAGCGCAGGCCTCGCGCCAAGCTGCTGTGCAACAGGCAGAGGGAATAGTGGATGCTGGGGTGCAAGATTTTTTGCGTTGGGTCGCTCTTCGAAGCGAAGGCAGCACCAGCTTGATCCAGCAGCTGAGCGCGCAAAGTGATGCATGGCGCGAAGCTGAAATTGTGCGAGCCAAACGCTTGCTCGCCAAAGGCGAAGACATTGACACCGTGCTTGATGCCCTCTCACGCGGCGTGGCGGGCAAATTTTTGCACCCTGCTTTCCGCGAGCTCAATGCAGAAGAATCTCAGCAGCGTGCAGCGGCGCAAGAGGCTGTTCAGCGCTTGTACTTAAAGCCTTCAGGCGCTGATTAGAAAAGCTGTGGCATCGCCCGGTTTAAGCGTTGTGTAACGCCAGCCTTGATGCATCCTCACTCGTTTCCTCGCTCTGCCTGCCTGCATTGATACGCGTTACATCGCTGGCCACGATATCGCCTGTGATGTACACACCATCGAAGCAGCTCGCTTCGAAATTCGTGATGGCCGGATTGAGTTTGCGAATCGCGTCTTTCATGCCGCTCACATCTTGATAGATCAAGGCATCGCATCCGATGTAATCGCGGATTTCATCCGTGCTGCGGCCATGTGCGATCAGCTCGGTTTGCGTGGGCATGTCGATGCCATAGACGTTAGGGTAGCGCACGGGCGGCGCGGCGCTGGCCAGATACACCTTGGCTGCGCCTGCATCGCGCGCCATCTGCACGATCTCTTGGCTCGTGGTGCCGCGCACAATGGAATCATCGACCAAGAGCACACGCCGGCCTTTGAATTCGCTGCGAATCGCATTGAGCTTTTGCCGCACAGATTTTTTGCGCGCGCCTTGGCCGGGCATGATGAAGGTGCGGCCCACATAACGGTTCTTCACGAAGCCTTCGCGGTATGGCAAACCTAGCAACTGCGCGAGCTGCATCGCGCTGGGCCGGCTGGATTCTGGGATGGGAATGACTACATCAATCTCGTCAGGGGGCACGGTTGAGATCACGCGCTTGGCAAGCGTCTCGCCCATGTTCAGGCGCGCTTGATACACGCTGATGCCATCCATCTCTGAATCAGGCCGTGCGAGATAAACGTATTCGAAAATACACGGCGAGAGTTGCGCCTTATCTGCACATAACGCGCTGTGCAATTGCCCCTGCGCATCAACAAATACCGCTTCGCCCGGCGCAACATTGCGCACAAATGCATGCCCCGTGCCTTCGAGCGCTACGGATTCACTGGCCACCATGAACGTGCCATCGGCGCTTTTGCCCAGGCACAGCGGGCGAATGCCAAACGGATCGCGAAACGCCAACAAGCCATGCCCGGCAATCACCGAGACGACCGCATACGAGCCTTTAATCCGGCCATGCACGCCTCGCACGGCGGCAAAAACATCTTTGGGTTGTAGCGGCAAACCGCGAGTGGTTATTTCAAGCTCATGCGCCAAGACGTTGATGAGCACTTCCGTGTCACTCGTCGTGTTGATATGACGATGATCGTGATTGAACAATTGCTCTTTGAGCGCATCCACATTCGTTAAATTGCCGTTGTGCACAAGCACTAAGCCAAAGGGTGCGTTCACATAAAAAGGCTGCGCTTCTTCTTCGCTGTCGGCATTGCCCGCTGTGGGATAGCGCACTTGGCCCAAGCCCATCGTGCCCGGCAGTGCGCGCATATTGCGCGTGCGAAACACATCGCGCACCATGCCTTTGGCTTTGTGCATGAAGAATTTTGTGCCCTGCTGCGTCACGATGCCAGCAGCATCTTGGCCACGATGCTGCAAGAGCAGGAGCGCGTCGTAAATAAGTTGATTCACGGGCGCTTGTGATGCCACGCCGACGATGCCGCACATATTATGTTTCCCTTAACGCAGTTGGCGTTTTTGACTGAATGTATTGTCCCATCTCACTGGGCAAAATCGGTTTGACAGCTCGAAGCGTGGCAGATAAAAATCCCGCCCCTGCGGATTGCTTCCACCAATCGCCTTCACTCAGAGGCGTCATCAGGACAGCAGTCGTTGCTGCCAGCAAAATCAAGGCCCCACGCAGCAGCCCAAAGAACGCACCGAGCGTGCGATCTACTGGCCGCAAACCAGTAGTTTCGATCAGTTTTTTAGCGAGCCACGCGAGCAAGCCAGCCGCGAAAGCCGTTGCAATAAAGGTGATCACAAAGCCTGCAGCATAGCGCAGTGCGTCAGTCGCGCCACTCATTGGCAGCATTTGGCCCACCGTGGCTGCGTAAAGCTGCGCAACGATAAAAGCCGCCAACCAGCCAAGCACCGAGAGCACTTCATAAACCAAACCCCGCCACGCGCCGAGCGCCATGGACAGCAGCAATATTGCGAGGATGATCCAATCGAGTGCGGCAAGCTGCATAACTAAGGCGTGTTAACACGCGCTACAGCGTGAGGATGTTGGCGGGCAAATCCAGCGCCTTGATCTTGGCAGCGGCCTTCTCGGCCTCGGCGCGGCTTGGGAATGGCCCAACTCTCACACGATGGCGTTTGGCTTCTGAGGTTTCCGCAACTTGCGCATAAGTTTTAAGGCCAGCTTTTTCCACCTTTTGGCGCACTTCTCGGGCTTTGCTTTCTTCGGCAAACGAGCCAAATTGCACGATAAAGCGACCTTCGGCTGCTGATGATGTGGCAGCTGGGGTAGCAGCTTTGCCATCAAGCAGGGCTTGTGCGCGCGCAGCATCGGTTTTGGATTTTTCTGCGATCTCTGCTTTGGCTTTGTCTTCCTTGGCTTTTTGTGCGGCTTTGTCTGCTGCAGCTTTGTCTGCCGCGGCTTTTATTTCTGCCGATTTATCTGGGGCAGGTGCGGGTGGTGCGGGTGGTGCAGCCACTACTGTTTTAGTAGCACTCGGCGCAGTATTGATGCCGGCTACCACAGGTTTTTCGGTTGGTTTGGCCGCTGCAGCAGGTACAGGGCTCACAATTTCTTCTTTACCGGCTAAGCTGGCTTTATCGTCAACCTTCGCTGCCACAGCTGGCGTTGAAGGCAGGGCTGGCGG
>JANMFP010000357.1:0-3626 GCA_031378135.1 Variovorax sp.
GCCGCCGAGACGACGGCAGTGACTTCACCAAGTTTGGACGTGATGCGCTTGATCTTTGCGCCCAATGCTGCTTGCACAGCATCGAGTGTGGTTTGCGCGGCAACAGAAAATTCGCTCATCTGCTGGTGCCCTTTACGCGCGTGCAATCGTCTGCGTACGACGAATTTTTTGCTGCAATTGAATGATGCCGTAGACCAACGCTTCAGCTGTGGGCGGGCAGCCGGGCACATACACGTCGACCGGCACGATGCGATCACAGCCGCGCACCACAGAATAGCTGTAGTGGTAATAACCGCCGCCATTGGCGCAAGAGCCCATGCTCATCACCCAGCGCGGCTCGCTCATCTGATCATAGACTTTACGCAACGCAGGTGCCATCTTGTTGCACAGCGTGCCGGCCACAATCATCAAATCCGACTGACGCGGGCTCGGGCGAAACACCACGCCAAAGCGATCCAGATCGTAGCGCGCGCAACCAGCGTGAATCATCTCGACCGCGCAGCACGCCAAGCCGAATGTCATCGGCCAGAGCGAGCCAGTTTTCGCCCAATTCGCCACGGTATCAAAACTCGTGGTGACGAAGCCCTCTTTGAAAACGCCTTCAATCATTTCTTTTTACTCCGAGCATTGCGCCAACTGCTGGCTTGCGCCATCGCTGTCTGCATTTGCTATTTGCACTTTTTCTCTCGCGGGAAAATGCCCGAAATGTTCAACTCGCCGATTTGGAAGTTACTCCCAATCCAACGCGCCTTTTTTCCACTCGTAGATAAACCCCACTACGAGTATTCCTAAAAACACCATGACAGACCAAAAGCCCACCGGCCCGGTTTCGCGCAAGGACGCAGCCCATGGGAAAAGGAAAGCTATTTCTAAATCGAACAGAATGAAAAGGATAGCGACAAGGTAGTAGCGCACATCGAATTTCATGCGCGCATCTTCGAAGGCTTCAAAGCCGCATTCGTAAGGAGAATCTTTGGCCGCATCTGGCTTGCGGGGCCCGAGCAAAAACCCAAGCACTTGAGGAACAACACCCGCACCGATGCCGACCAGAATGAAGAGCAATATCGGCAGGTATTCTTGAAGATTCATCGCAGGTGCTCAAAGGGAACAATATTGTCTCGGACAAAGCGGCTCAGGCGTGTGCCTGAGCCGCTTGCCTTTGATTTGGTGCCGACGGCGAGACTCGAACTCGCACAGCTTTCGCCACTACCACCTCAAGATAGCGTGTCTACCAATTCCACCACGACGGCATTTGTTTTTACTGTTCGCAAGCATGAGGAATAGCGCACTGCAAACAGCCTTAGATTTTACCTTGAAAACTCACCTGAATCAGGGTTAGTCCCCGCTAAATTTGATAGCAAAGAAAGGGAAGTTGAGCTTTATTTGCTGGGCGCAGGGATGGGCTGAGCGCCTGATGCGGCAGATGCTGCTGGGACTGCAGCCGCGCCGGTTGGCGCTGTAGGAATAGCCTGCGCGCCAGAAGCCGCTGCGGCTGGAGCAGAAGCTGCAGACGCAGGGGATCCAGACGCAGGGGCTCCAGACGCAGGGGATGATGCAGGCGCGCCAGCTTTTTCAAGCACCGAACCAGAGCCCGATGGGCGCACGCCACTCGTGTATGCCAAACCAAGCGTGCAGACGAAAAACACGGCAGCAAGTGCTCCCGTCATCCGCGAAAGAAAATTGGCACTGCCCGATGCGCCGAATAAGCTGCCTGAGCTGCCCGAGCCAAAAGCCGCGCCCATGTCAGCACCCTTGCCGTGTTGCACCAAGATCAAACCAATCATGACCAAGGCAGAGAGAATTTGAACGGCGAACAAAATTGTGGTTAAAACTTGCATGATGAATTCCAAGGAATAATTGTATTTTAATGCTATAAAAAGATGAGCGTCTTACGCAGAGTATTCGCCGGCTACAACACTGTTGCGGCAATAATTTGCAGAAAATCTGCGGATTTCAGCGATGCGCCGCCAATCAGGCCACCATCAATGTCGGGTTGAGCCAAAAGCTCTTTCGCGTTCGCCGCATTCATACTGCCGCCATACAAAATTCGCACGCGTTGCGCAGCAAAGCTGCTGGCTGCATTGAGCTGGGCGCGCAGCACAGCATGCACTTGCTGGGCTTGTTCGGGCGAAGCCGTTTTACCTGTGCCAATAGCCCAAACCGGCTCATACGCGACGACGATCTCGCTGATGCAATGGCCGTTGTCGTGAATCACAGCAGCGAGCTGGCGTTTGACAACAGCTTCGGTTTGCCCCGCTTCGCGCTCCGCCAAGCTCTCACCCACGCAGACCATCGGCGTGATGCCAGCTGCAAGCGCGGCCTTGGTTTTAAGTGCCACAGTTTGGCTGGATTCACCATGGTATTGGCGACGCTCACTGTGGCCAACGATCACATACCGCACGCCGAATTCTTTCAGCATAGCACCCGAGACTTCTCCTGTGTAAGCGCCGCTGGCCTGCATTGAAATATCTTGCGCTCCTAATTCAATAGCGCTACACGCAGCATTCATGCCGGCCATACCGTTATTTTTCTTTGAATGAATGCTCAAAAGGCTGCCTAGCTGCGCCAAATAAGGTGCAGGCGCGCAGATGGCTACATCACAACTTGCTGCGTTGCTGGTTGCGGCGAGGCCAGTCAGCATCTCGCCGATCAGCTTTTCGTTGGCAGCCAATGAGCCATTCATTTTCCAGTTGCCGGCAATGAGTTTTTTCATAGCGTTGCATTCCAATCGAGCACGATTTTGCCAATGTGCTGGTTGCTTTCCATCAGCATGTGCGCATTTGCAGCCTGCGCCGGAGAAAAGCTTTTGTAAATGATGGGTTTGATCTTTCCGGCATCAAACATCGGCCAGACCTTTTCTTTGAGATGAGCAGCAATCGCAGCTTTGAAGGCCACAGGGCGTGGGCGCAGCGTCGAGCCGGTGATTTGCAAGCGGCGACGCAATACCAAGCCGGCATTGAATTCCGCCTTCAAACCGCCCTGCACGGCGATGATGACCAGCCTTCCCTCCTCGGCTAAGCACTCGACTTCCTTTGCAACGTAGCTGCCGGCGACCATATCGAGGATGACATTCACGCCGCCTAACGGCGTGTTCGATAGCACGCCGCCTGCTTGACTATTCGACAACATGCCTCCAGTCGTAGAAGCCGCTCCCGTGATTCGCTTGATTTCATCCGCGAAATCTTGCGTTTTGTAGTTGATCGCGTGATCCGCGCCAAGCTTCAAACAAGCTTGGCATTTCTCGTCGCTGCCAGCCGTCGCAAACACTGTCGCTCCAAAAGCCTTAGCCATTTGAATCGCCGTCACGCCAATGCCACTCGTGCCGCCTTGGATCAAGATGCTCTCGCCTATTTTGAGCCCCGCGCGATCAAACACATTGCTCCATACGGTGAAAAAAGTCTCTGGCAAGCTCGCCGCTTCAACCATCGACAAACCTTGAGGCACCGGCAAGCAAGAGCCAACAGGCGCTGCGCAGAGCTCGGCATAGCCGCCACCCGCCACCAAGGCGCAAACTTGATCACCCATTTTGAAACCCGCAGCAAGAATAGCTGCAATATCGCCGCCTACAATCTCGCCCGCCACTTCCAAACCCGGAATATCACTCGCTCCCGGAGGCACAGGATAAC
>JANMFP010000395.1:0-1944 GCA_031378135.1 Variovorax sp.
CGGCGTGGCGCGAATGCCGACGCACGGATCATGCCGGCCTTTGGTGATGACTTCTGCGGCTTCGCCTTGCAAAGTGATTGTCTCGCGCGGCACGAGGATGGAGCTGGTAGGCTTGATGGCCACGCTCACCTCTAAATCTTGCCCCGTGCTGATGCCCCCAAGCGTGCCACCCGCGTTGTTGCCAATAAAGCCTGCCGGCGTGAGCGAATCGCCATGCATCGATCCTTTGTGTACGACTGATGCGAATCCCGCACCAATTTCCACGCCCTTCACCGCGTTCACGCCCATCATGGCGTAAGCAATATCGGCATCGAGTTTATCAAACAGCGGTTGGCCTAAGCCCACGGGCATGCCAGAAGCTACGACGCGCAAGCGTGCCCCGCATGAATCACCGCTTTTGCGCAGTGCGTTCATGTAATCTTCAAGCTGAGAGACATCTGCGAGTGCTGCAAAAAATGGATTCTCATTCACATGCGCCCAGCCTTCAAAGCCAACGGGCAACTCACCAATTTGCGTGATGCAGCCAGAAAAAAGCGTGCCGTATTTTTCCTTGAGCCATTTCTTGGCCACCGCGCCCGCAGCCACCATCGGCGCAGTCAAGCGAGCCGATGAGCGCCCGCCGCCGCGCGGATCGCGCAGGCCGTATTTTTGGATGTAGGCGTAATCCGCGTGGCCTGGGCGGAATTTGGCCGCGACATCCGAATAATCTTTGCTGCGCTGATCGGTGTTTTGAATCAAGAGCGCAATCGGCGTGCCCGTGGTTTTGCCTTCGTACACGCCAGAGAGAATTTGCACGGCATCTGGCTCATTGCGCTGCGTGACGAATTTGCTCGTGCCGGGGCGGCGACGGTCTAAATCGGGCTGAATATCAGCCTTGCTCAGAGCCATGCCCGGCGGGCAGCCATCAATCACGCACCCAATCGCCGGGCCATGCGATTCACCGAAGTTCGTTACTGCGAACAAATGCCCAAATGTATTGCCACTCATGCGCAGATTATCCCAGACGCACAGAGTGACGCTCTGGCGATGCCAACTGGCCAGCCGCTCGCCACACCTCGAACGATGTTTGAACCCCTCAATTGAATACTTTTTATCTATCTTGACAATTGAAACTGAATGTATAAAGTTGCAGCATTATTGTTAATGACAAAAATCAGGGAATACTCATGTCGGACTCTTACGCCAGTGCGCGCTCGCCCGAGCCGACGCTTCAAGAAAAAGAATTCAAAGCCAGCATGCAAGCGCTCAGCACAGCCGTAGTGAGCATTGTGCAATTGCTGAGCCAGCCGCCAGAGAAAATCGCGGCCTCTTCGTTGGGCTCGCGTTTGGCGCAATTGCTTATATGTCTGCGCCAGCATCGCGGCCATGCCGTCGCACTTGCGCCTTGCATGTCCTCTCCGGGGCTCTTGGTGCAATACCTGGACAATCTTCGCCAACTTCGTGGCTCAGTCGCCCAATGGCTCACGATCCACGCGGCGCAGCCTAAGCTGATCTATGTGGAGTTGGCAGATTTTGAAGCACAGTGCTGGTCCACCTTGGGCATGGGCGTGGTGCTGATGGATGACTACGAGAACGAAGATTTTTCGGTCGATAGCGCCCTATCAAGCCGCTTTCATCAATGGTGGGATAAGCTCAGCACACGCCCAGCGGGATTGCTGACTTGAATTTATTTCATAACACGCAGCGCTTTCCTTGCAGCCATGCGCTGACACAATAGACGCATGAATGCCAATGCCCTCCTTTCCCACTACGACAACGCGCAGCTTTGGCCTACAGCGACCGTCTTAGGCCTAGCAGCCGCCTACGATGAAGCACTCAAGGTGCGCAGCCTGCGTACCGCCCGCGGCGAGCAACCGCACGGCTACAAAATCGGCTTCACCAACAAGAGCATCTGGCCGCGCTACAACGCCACTGCGCCAGTCTGGGGCACGGTCTACAGCAGCA
>JANMFP010000403.1:0-3826 GCA_031378135.1 Variovorax sp.
GAAGCTAACCCAGATCGCGTCAAAGGCGAGTTGGTGACGGAAGAAGTGATTCCTGAAGAGTTCGGCGGTAGCTCACCGTTTGTGGCTGTATCGGCAAAAACCGGGCAGGGCATTGATGATTTGCTCGAGCAAGTGCTCTTGCAAGCCGAGGTCTTGGAGCTCAAAGCGCCCGTGCAAGCGATGGCCAAAGGCCTCGTGGTCGAGGCACGTTTGGATAAAGGCCGCGGCCCAGTAGCCACCGTGCTTGTGCAAACCGGTACGCTTAATGTGGGCGATGCGGTGTTGCTCGGCGCAACTTACGGCCGTGTTCGTGCGATGCTCGATGAGAATGGCCAGCCTGTGAAGTCTGCTGGCCCATCGATCCCTGTTGAGATCCAAGGTCTGGCCGAGGTCCCCGGAGCGGGTGATGAATTCACCGTCATGCTCGATGAAAAGCGTGCGCGCGAAATCGCCACGTATCGCGCTGGCAAATACCGCAGCACCAAGCTGGCCAAGCAACAAGCTTCGAAGCTAGAAAATATGTTCACCGATATGACTTCGGGCGAAGTCAAAATGGTGCCCATCATCATCAAATCCGATGTGCAGGGTTCGCAAGAGGCATTGGCCACATCCTTGCTTAAGCTTTCCACAGACGAAGTCAAAGTGCAGATCGTCTATGCAGCTGTGGGCGGCATTTCCGAGAGCGATGTGAACTTGGCGATTGCATCGAAGGCCGTCATCATCGGCTTCAACACGCGAGCCGATGCTGGCGCGCGCAAGACAGCCGAAGGCAACGGCGTGGACATTCGTTACTACAACATCATCTATGACGCTGTGGACGAACTCAAACTCGCCATGAGCGGCATGCTCACCCCCGACAAGAAAGAAGAGATCATCGGCAACGTGGAAATTCGCCAGATTTTCCGCGTCTCCAAGATCGGCACGATTGCGGGCTGTATGGTTACCGCCGGTGTGGTGCGCCGCTCCGCGCGCCTGCGCTTGCTGCGCAACAACTTGGTCATCTTCACGGGCGAGCTCGAGTCCCTCAAGCGCTTCAAAGACGACGCCAAAGAAGTCAAAGAAGGCTTCGAGTGCGGCTTGAACATCAAAGGCTACAACGACATCCAAGAGGGCGATGTGTTGGAATTCTTTGAAATCAAGGAAGTAGCGAGGACACTGTAAATGGCTAGGTAACGCGAAAAACGCAAATAGACGCAAAAATCGCTAAAAAAGAAAACCAGTATTTTTTGTGTTTTTCGCGCACTTTTCGCGATTTTCGCGTTACCTAGTTTTCAACATTCGATATGCCAAAGAAAAAAAGCTCCACACCCAACCGCGGTATCCGCGTAGGCGACCAGATCCAACGTGATCTGGCGGAGTTGATCGCGCGTGAATTAAAAGATCCGCGTGTGGGTATGGTCACGATCAATGCCGTGCAGGTTACGCCCGATTACGCGCATGCCACGGTGCATTACAGCCTGCTTACTGGCGAGCCGGAAGAGACGCAAGCTGCACTCACGCAAGCAGCTGGTTTTTTGCGCAACGGTTTGTTCAAGCGTTTGCATATTCACACTGTGCCTACATTGCATTTCCTGTTCGACCGCACCACTGAGCGCGCGGCTGATATGAATGCTTTGATCGCCAAAGCAGTCGCCTCGCGCGCGCAAGACAGCGAGGCTTAAATTCATGAAAGCTCCACGAGTACGGGTCGTGAGGCGCCCTGTACACGGGGTGCTTCTGTTGGACAAGCCGCTGGGCTTGTCGTCGAACGATGCACTGCAAAAAGCCAAATGGCTGTTGCGTGCAGAAAAAGCGGGCCACACTGGCACGCTTGATCCGCTGGCTACAGGCG
This sequence comes from Variovorax sp., assembly GCA_031378135.1. Taxonomy (GTDB): domain Bacteria; phylum Pseudomonadota; class Gammaproteobacteria; order Burkholderiales; family Burkholderiaceae_C; genus JANMDU01. The sequence continues at coordinate 1,832 of JANMFP010000403.1, forward strand.
TGTTGCCTCTGTGCTTTGGCGCGGCCACAAAATTCTCCGCACTGCAACTTGATGCTGTGAAAACCTATGAAGCTACTGTCTTGCTTGGCATCAAAACCAGCACGGGCGATGCAGAAGGCGAAGTGATCTCTCAGCGTGAAGTGAACGTGACGCAAGCTGACTTAGACCGTGTGCAGCAACAGTTCACCGGCCTGATCAGCCAGATTCCGCCGATGCACAGCGCATTGAAACGCGACGGCAAGGCTTTGTACGAATACGCGCGCGCTGGAATTGAAATTGAACGTGCACCTCGTGAAGTGACTATTTATAAGCTTAATGTGCAGTTTGCCGGCATAGAATATGAACAGAACGCTATTAAGATCATAGCGACTGTGAGCAAAGGCACCTACATCCGCACATTAGGTGAAGACATTGGCGAAGCACTGGGCTGCGGCGCACATCTGTCTAGCCTGCGTCGCACCGAGACGGGCGGTTTGCTGGTTGGCAAGGCGCTCACGCTGGAGCAGATCGAAGCCTTGAGTGATGAAGAGCGCTTGAGCGCCGTTCAGCCCGTGAACAGCTTGCTCAGCAGTCACCTGAACGTCACACTCGACAACGAGAATGCAGGAAGATTTTTAAGCGGCCTGCGCCGCCGCACTGAGCTGCCCGATCACGAGCATGTGGCCGTGTATGGCGACCATCCACGCGCTCTTCTCGGCAGCGCACACATCAAAGCAGGCGAGTTGATCCCGACGCGCTTGCTCTCTCCCATTGAAGTTTCTCAATCTTTAGCTCAAAGCGCTATTCATTCAACGCCAACAGCCAAAACAACCAGCTGACTAACCAGTTAAGCAACAACTATTTTTGTATTGAAAAGGAAGTCACCATGACCCAACAAATCCGCAATATTGCGATCATCGCCCACGTTGACCACGGCAAAACCACGCTGGTCGATCAGCTGCTGCGCCAGTCCGGCACATTCGCCGCCCACGAGCAGCTTGAGACCTGCGTGATGGATAACAACGACATCGAAAAAGAGCGTGGCATCACGATTCTTGCGAAGAATTGCGCTGTGAAGTGGAACGACACCCACATCAACATTGTGGACACACCGGGCCACGCGGATTTCGGCGGCGAGGTGGAACGTGCTTTGTCGATGGTTGACGGCGTGGTGCTGTTGATTGATGCACAAGAAGGCCCGATGCCGCAAACGCGCTTCGTGACCAAGAAGGCTTTGGCGCTTGGCTTGAAACCCATCGTCGTCGTGAACAAAGTAGACAAGCCAGGTGCAGACCCTCAAAAAGTCGTGAACCAAGCTTTTGATTTATTTGACAAACTTGGCGCAACGGATGAGCAGCTTGATTTCCCCGTGGTTTATGCCTCGGGCCTGAATGGTTGGAGCGCCATGGAAGAAGGCGAGCCCGGCGCGCAGTGGGGCAAGGATATGTCGGCATTGTTTGAAACTGTGCTCAGCCATGTCAAGCCACAAGCTGGCGACCCGTCTGCGCCTTTGCAATTGCAGATCTCTTCGCTCGATTACTCCACGTTTGTGGGCCGAATCGGCGTGGGCCGCATCACCGCTGGCACGATCAAGCCGATGATGGACGTGTTGGTTGCAGAAGGCACGCCAGGCGAGGGCGGCAAAACCATCAAAGGCCGCGTTAACCAAGTGCTCAAATTCCAAGGCTTGGATCGCGTGGTGGCAACCTCCGCCGGTCCCGGCGATATTGTGCTGATCAATGGCATTGAAGGCATCGGCATTGGCGTGACAGTCACCGATCCTTTGAACCCGAATCCACTGCCGATGCTCAAAGTTGACGAGCCCACGCTGACGATGAACTTCTGCGTCAACACCTCGCCGCTCGCAGGCCGCGAAGGCAAATTCGTCACCAGCCGCCAGATCTGGGATCGCTTGCAAAAAGAGCTGCAATCGAACGTTGCGCTGCGCGTCAAAGAGACCGATGAAGACGGTATTTTTGAAGTGTCAGGCCGTGGTGAATTGCACCTCACGATTCT
>JANMFP010000426.1:0-4146 GCA_031378135.1 Variovorax sp.
GACTGCGCTTGAGTCTTCATAGGCATAAAAAAAGCCACCCGAAGGTGGCTTTGATAGACACTGGCAAATAGCCAGTCAGGTGAAGGTTTAACGGCCGGTTCTAAACTGAAATTGGCGACCATTACCACCATTACTGTCAGGATCTGCATAGCGGCGATATCTCACATCAATATTGCCATGCCGGAAATAAATTGTCTTGTCGCCACTAGAGCTCAAATACTCTTCATAGTAACCAGAGACTGTGCTGCCTGGTGCTGGCAGTGAGAAAGCGACAGGCGTATGCGTGCTTGAGTCGATCAAAGTGCCTTGCCCGAATTGCGCTGTAGCAAGGTTAAAGCTAATGAATCGCGCGTAAGCACCGCCTGTAACGCCTGAATCCCAGCTCACAATGCTGCCGGTTTGCGTGTATGCGCCGCTGATTGAAGAGCTCAACTGAACAGTGCCAGTGCTGCCCGTCACGATGCTGCTCACCACACGCGCTTGGCTCAGTGGCTGCTGCAGCGTCATCGTCTCTGTTGTCGGGCCTACGGAGCATTTGTCACGAAACGAACCACTTGAAGGATTGTTCTCAAAACCACTGTCGTTCCATAAGTACATTCCTCTTCTGTCAGCAGCCTCGTAATCCACCCCGAGGTATGTCGGTGAGCCAGCAGCACCGTAAACATCGCGGTAGTTAGCATCTGAAAAATTGATGCGTCCCAGCTCTGCTACTAAGGCTGTGCCCAAAGCGCCAGAGAAAATCATGTCGCCGTTGGCTGTTAACACCACGGTGGCGGATGTGATGGGGATCGCTACGCTTGGCCCCGGTAATGCAGCGCGAGTGCAACCCGACACCGCAAAGCTCTTAGATGCCGCGCCTGTCGGCACAAGCATATTGGCGCTGGCAAAAGGCGATTCAACGCGAACCGGTAGCTGCACACCCCCGCTATCCCCTGCGCCACTGCCACCACCTGTACTCACACCACCACCACCACCGCCGCCACACGCAGCCAATCCAGCAGCAACAGCGATTGCTGCGATTGCGCCCAAAATACGTAATCTGTTCATTGATGTTCCCGTTAAAAAATATGCAGCTACAAATAATCCGTGTTATTTGCTGACAACACAAATTGTTAGTTGCGTAAAAAGTTTAGTTTGACTCTGCACAAATATCAATTACATCAAAAGTTTTCATTGATCTCAGCTGCTGATCGCAAACGCTTTCTTTGATGAACAAAACCTAGCAGAAGCCGGCATAAAAACTGCGTGAGTTGCTCCTGTTTTTATAGTGTTGGAATCCCCTAGAACTAGGGGGCGCGGTGAGCAGCCCTAATGCACAGCCCCCTAGCACTGGGGATGTTGCAAACAGACGCATCGCGCAACACTTCTTTCATCGCTCATTTCAGCGAAATAACACGGAGAAAAATTATGAAGAAAATTTTTAGCGCATTGCTTACCATCAGCGCCGCAGCCATGTTGGTTGCATGCGGTGGCGGTGGCGGCGACACAGCGCCCATCACACCCATCACACCCATCACACCCATCACGCCCATCACGCCTACCCCACCTGTAGCCGCGAGCCCTTTGATTGGAAACGCGGGTATTTTTGTGACCAGCGGCCAAACATCAGCGAGGATCAACCTTAGCAATTGTAGATACACATCAACACAAGCTGGAGCAACAAGCATAACCATCAGCGGCCAAGCTGACTTGCAAATTGCTCCCAATGGTGACATGACTTTTAACCACCCCGGAGACACCGCAAACTCAGTAGCGGCCATTTCGCAAACCATTGTTGCAAGCAGCGCAACTGAGGCAAAGCTTCAAATAGCTGTTACCAACACCACAACACAGCAATATGACTACCTCGCGAGGCTTGTTGGCGCTAACTCGATTGACGTCATGCAGTTTCAGTTCGATTCAAATTACGGTTACACGAGCACAGGCCCTGTCAGATCGCATAACGTTGAGTTTAGGAACGGGAATGCAGAGTTTTATTGCGCCATTCAAAATGGAGCCGTGGTAACAGCAAATTTTGGCAATTTCAATAGCCGAATTGCTGCCGTGACTTCGGGTGTCACAAGCGTTCAGGCAGCGCCTGCGGTACCTCCGCTACCAGTAGATTTTGTCAATGGTTTTGCCGAATGGCAGAATCATACGACTGCCGCGACTCACTTCATTCGTGTGAATGTGACCACTGGCGAAGTCAGCGCTGCCACAAGCGCAGCAGGCACTTACACACCGATCAACTTGAGCAACGAGTTGATTACATCTAACGGCGTCAACAGACCAGAGTACAGCGAAAGTAAAGACAGCGGCGGACAGTCCGTTCGTTTTGACACCACGCAGCCCGGCAGCATCAAACAATTTGGCTTTGCGGTTAGCACCAACAGATTGACACCCAGCCCCCGGTATTGATTCACTAGCGCGAGATTCGTGCAAGCCTTCAAGCCCAGCCACGCGCTGGGCTTTTTATTTTGCAGGGTTCGCTCAGTTTAAGAAGGTGCAGCTTGTTTAGCCAATACAAGCGCATCGCGCAAGTTCAAGCGCAGCATAGCTAAGTTGCCCACATAGCCGCCCAAGGCTTGTTGTGCGCGTTGTTCAATCGCAGGCGCATCGGTTAAACCGAGCTGCACCAAAGCGCGAATATCTTGGCGATCATTCTCAGCCCAGCGGGCGATTTTGCTCACCACCAAATCAACCGGGCTGAGGACGAAGATATGCAGCTTGCTTGTCCCCATATCGACCAGCTGCGCATCGTCTTGGTAATCTTCATGCATCAGCGCAAAGCTGCTGTTGTAGTTTGTGTCGAGATAAATGATTTGGGGAGAGCCGTCCTCTAAAGTCAACTCCAAAGCCATGTCTTGCGGAATGATCACGCGGCCTGCGAATTCAGCATCTACATCCTCCGTCACACGTTGCCCGGTGTACAGGTGTACTGCCATGCCACCTGCCAGATAAACGGCAAGTGGTTTTTCCAAAGCAAGCCGTGTCTCCAGTAGCTGGAAAAACCGCTGCAAGCCTTGCGCCAAAGCACTTTTTAAATGGAATTCAGGGACTGGCATCAATCAAGCTCGGCGCAACTGCTCGGTCAGCATGTCGCGCAGGCGCGGAAGGCTCACGATCCAACCTTGCTTGAGCACTTGCTCAGCATGCAATGGCGCGCCGCCTTCTTGCTGCTGAAAAAAATGACGACTCTTTTGCAGGAGTTGCGCAGATTCCTTTGGAAAACGAGATTTGATCACCAAACCAGCAACACGCATCACATTTGCCTCGATCACATTGGAGGCTTGCGAATCTGTAGCACGCGCCAATTGCTTACAACGGGTTAGCATGGCCGCTTCTTGAAGACGTGCTGTAGGAGACATGAACGAAATTTACCACGTCTTCGCCAGATTCAATGCCCAGCTCAATACCCCGCTTAGCAAACCGCTTAATAACCAGCCTTCGCCCCCGGCCTGCGGATGGCAAACAAGCCCGCCGATTTTGCGCCTTGCTGTTTGAAGCGCTCGCGGCGCGCCACCATCGGGTCAACACGCAGCGGGCGGTAGATTTCTAATCTCTCACCATCGCGCAACACATGGTGCGTTGTGACGCGGCGATTCCAAATGCCAATAGCTGGGCTGCTGGGTGCATCGGCAAATCTCGCATCTTGGCTCGCCGCTATTGCTATCGCATCGCGGATCACCATTCCGGCGGACAAACTCAGGCTGATCTCATGCACCACCCGCGGCGCAGGCGACCACACGAGCGTGATCGCAATCGATTTGCCTGTAGCTTCAGCCATACACACTTTCCGCCCGCTGCACAAACGCATCCACCAAGTTGGAAGCGATTTTGTCAAACACAGGGCCCACCAGAGCCGCCATCGCCGCATTGCCAAAGCTGTAGCTCAAAAACAGCTCCACCTTGCTCGCTGCGGGCACAGCGCCGCCGACTGGAGAAAACAACCACTGCCCCTCCAGCCGAGAAAACGGCCCCTGCACCAAGCTCAAGCGCTCTTCCAGCACGCCGCTTTCATGCCGGATGTGGGTATTGCGCGTAGAAAATGTTTGGCGCAGGCCTTTGAAACTCAGGCTGATCTCAGCCGTTTGGCCATCGGCATGCGTATGCAGAATCTGCGCCGCATCGCACCACGGTAGAAACTGCGGATAGCGCTGCACATCG
>JANMFP010000438.1:0-2167 GCA_031378135.1 Variovorax sp.
AAAAAGCCGCTTTTCGAAGCGGTTTTTTGTTGCTCGCATGTAACTCTGATCGGGTGGAATTCGGTCAATCAACGTAAAATTTAAGTAATTAAGTTACATGAAATGATGATGCTATGAAACTCCATCCTGCTGTTGTCGCCGTGACCGAGCGTATCCGCATGCGCAGCGCTGCTTTGCGCAGTGCGTATCTGGCCCAAGTCAAAGCCGCAGCCGACCGTGATCGCGGCGCAGACCGCATGGGTTGCGCGAATGTGGCGCATGCCTTTGCTGCTTTACCCGCCAGCGATAAGTTCAAAGTGGTGGCCGAGAAAGCCCCTAACATCGCCATCGTCAACGCCTACAACGACATGCTCTCCGCACATGCACCGTTTGCAGCCTATCCGAGCATCATCAAAGACGAGCTGCGCAAACACGGCGCCACAGCGCAGGTCGCTGGCGGCGTGCCGGCGATGTGCGATGGCGTGACGCAGGGCACGGCCGGCATGGAGCTCTCGCTGTTTTCACGCGACAACATTGCCCAAGGCACGGCCATTGCGCTCTCGCACGATGTGTTTGATGGCGCGCTGATGCTTGGCGTGTGCGACAAGATCGTGCCCGGGCTGCTCATTGGCGCTTTGCATTTTGGGCATTTGCCCACCGTGTTCGTGCCCGCTGGGCCGATGACCTCGGGGTTGTCAAACAATGAAAAAGCCAAGGTGCGGGAACTTGCGGCTCAAGGGCTGGTGGGGCGTGCTGAGTTGCTGGCCGCCGAAAGCAAGGCCTATCACGGGCAGGGCACGTGTACGTTTTACGGCACGGCCAACAGCAATCAAATGTTGTTGGAGGCGATGGGCTTGCATGTGCCGGGTACGGCGTTTGTGAACCCTGATGAAGCCACAGGCTCTAATTTCCGCGAACTGCTCACGCGCGAGGCGGCACGCACAGCGCTCCTCGCAGTGAAATCTTCTAAGCGAATTGGTGAGCTGGTGGATGAACGCTGCATCGTGAACGCGATGGTGACGCTGCTGGCGACGGGCGGCTCGACCAATCATTTGATTCACTGGGTTGCCGTGGCGCGAGCTGCAGGCATGGTGATTGACTGGAATGATTTTTCTGAGTTGTCAAATAGCGTGCCCTTGCTTGCGCGCGTGTACCCAAACGGCAGCGCCGATGTGAACCAATTTCAAGCGGCTGGCGGGCCGGGCTATGTGATACGCGAATTGCTGGATGCGGGCTTCATGCACGCTGATGTGATGACGGTGTCGCACGGCCTGCGTGAGTACGCCAAGATTTCCTCGGCACTCGAAGGCAAATTGATTTGGAACGATGCCGGCGCAAGCAAAGACACCAGCGTGGTGCGGCCAGCAAGTGAGCCTTTCAGCGCCACGGGCGGTTTAAAACTTTTGCAAGGCAACCTGGGGCGCAGTGTGATCAAAGTGTCTGCCGTGCCGGACGATCGCCACATCATAGAAGCACCTGCGCGGGTGTTCGATAGTCAAGAGGCCATGCTTGCCGCTTTCAAAGCAGGTGAAATGGAAAAAGACATGGTCGTCGTCGTGCGCTGGCAAGGGCCGCGCGCGAACGGCATGCCCGAGCTGCACAAGCTCACGCCGCCGCTGGCTGTGTTGCAAGGCAAGGGTTATAGAGTGGCGCTCGTCACCGACGGGCGCATGAGCGGCGCATCGGGCAAAGTGCCGGCTGCGATTCATGTGAGCCCTGAAGCACTCGCTGGCGGGCCGCTGGCCAAATTGCGCGATGGTGACATCGTGCGGCTTGATGGCATGGCGGGCACGCTGCAAGCGCTCGTGCCAGAAGACGAATGGGTAGCGCGGCCTTTGGCGCAGATGCCCGCCGAGCTCACACAATCGAACGGCATCGGCATGGGGCGCGAATTGTTTGCTGCTTCTCGCCGCAATGCCTCCACCGCAGAAGAAGGAGCATGTTCATGGCTTTGAAGAATTTACCCTTACAGCTCACATCGCTTGATGTGATGCAAGATGCGCCCGTCATCCCCGTGATCGTGTTGAACGATGTGAACCACGCCGTGCCCATGGCGCGCGCGCTCGTGGCCGGTGGCATTCGCATGCTAGAAGTCACGCTGCGCACACCCGTGGCGTTGCAGTGCATTGAGCGCATTTCAAAGGAAGTGCCTGAGGCCGTGGTGGGTGCAGGCACGGTGCGCACGCCT
>JANMFP010000490.1:0-3221 GCA_031378135.1 Variovorax sp.
TTTGGCCAAGCGTGCCAGTGCAGTGTCGTAGCTCAGCTCTTCGCGGCGGGCGGCTTCGGGCAACAGCTCGGCGGCTTTTTGTTTTTCTAAATAGCGGTTGAGTGCGAGGATGACATATCGGCCGATCACCACCGTGAGCACAATGCCCACGATATAGCGCACATAGCCGCCATAGCTGGGCAAATACGGCACGAGCTCGACGAAGAACGCGAAGGCGGCGAAGATGATGAAGCCCCACACGAAGGGCCAATACGTGCTCTTGCGCTTTTTCACGAAGAGCCACGCAGCAACGGCTAGCAGCGGCAAAGTGAGCAACAAGCGATAGAGGAAAACGCGTAACTCCACCTTGCGCTGCTCGGCGTTGTAAGCTTCTCTGGCGGTGGATTCCAGCGCGTCTAATTGCTCCTGCTTGCGGCTTGCATCTTGCCTCGCATCCAGCGTGATTTTATTGAGCCCTTCTAGCTGCACTTGCGCATCACGCTCGGCCTGTTTGAGCACATCCAAGCCGCGTGTGCGCTTGATCACTTCGGGATCTTGGTCGCCGCGTTGTGTGGCGCTGCGTGTGGCAATCCAATTGTTAAAGCTCTCTCGTGCGGCAGCAGAATCAGCCTGCGCCGTGGTGAGTTTGAGCTCTGCTTGCTCCAGCGCCTCTTGCGCATCACGCTGCTTACGCTCTGCCGCCTTGATGGCCGTGCGCAGCGGATCGGCTTGCGTTTTGTCTAAGAAATCATCCGTCTCGACCTGCGGGCCAACCTTGGGCAAATCGCCCACCACCGCGCCACCCAGCCCGATCAAGAAGCCCGCAAACACGATGGCAACCAACCACAGCCCGCGTTGAAACCATTTCTCTGACAACCGAAGAGATTTACTCATGCTTTACCTCACTATAAATTCAATAGCATTCCACGCAATAAATATGCCGGCTAACTGCCTGAAATGCTTCAAAAACTGCTTAAAAATAGACACAAAGTCACTTCATCAGCACAGGAGCCGCGCCCAAACCGCTGCGCTGCAACCAATCAAACACACTGTCCACCGTCACCGTTTCAATGCGATCAGAAAATCGCTTGCTGTTGGGGTGATCGTCGAACTCGATATTAGCTTGCGTCACACGGCCACCCAAGCGAGTCAGCGGCGGAATGTTAAGCGTGGTCGGCGTGTAGGCTTTGAACTGCAGCCATGCTTGCGCTTGAGCTCGGGTGCGGATAGAGCCTTCCATCGCAGCAGCGAGCGTTTCTATCGCCCACTGATTGCTCTGTTGATATTTTGTTGCCCACACATAGCTCACCATGCTGTAAGGCTTGATGTGCATCGCTGTAGTGCGATTTTTATCGAGCAGCACAGCATGCAATTTATCTTGCACCTCTTTCGTCGGCACGACCCAAGCCGCTTCAAAGCGAAACAGATCATCGAGGAAGAATTCGCCCAAGCCTTGGGCGTACAGCGAAGCTTCCGCCGTACCGCAGGTGTTGAGCTTATGCGCCACCAACCAACGGCCATCTTGCGCACGATAGGCAAAGCCCAGATGCGAATAGCGCAGCCCATATTTGCTCAAATCTTGCCCTGCCCGCGCGAGCACCACGACTTTTTTGCCGCTCTTGGCATGCTCGGCTTCTAGCGCGCGCCACGTTTTCTCGGCAAGGTTCATGCCTTGCACCACCGTTTGCGGTGCGGGCGGTTTGGGTGCATCGCAACTGCGCCCTGCGTGGGCTTGCAAGGCAGTTGCACACAGCACAGCAGCCGCTAACCGTTTGAATAACTTCATGACGCCACCTTTCAGCGCGTGATGCGCTCGTTGTGCAGCAGGGCCTTGCCCAACTCATTGGGAATGAAGGCAATTGCCTCACCCAAGGCAGAGAGCACCATGCCAGAGCCAATCACGGTGACACTGATCGCCGTGCCTGCGCCAATCGCGCTGGCTTTGGCGGTGGAGCCCACAATCTCCACGCTCACGCGAGCACCGTCGGAGGCGCGCTCAATCACATACACAGTGGCGCGAGCAGTCACCTCCACCGCTTTGACAACGAACACCGCCCCCGCCGCAGAGAGGATCACAGGCGCCGCAACCGATGCGCCAGCCGCCGTACTCGCACCCACACCCGTGACGACAACGGAGGCCACCGGCAACATACTCAGCACCAAAGAAGCTTCGCTCTGGGCGTAAGATTTTGAGATAAATCCGCTGCTGGCCGGCAAGAATACTGCACCAAGCGCTATCGAAAATGTAGTAGCCACAGACACCACAGCAGATTTCAAAGAAAAAGCTTTCATCACTCGCTCCTATCTTGATCGAGAAAATACATCCAGTTTTTAAGGGAATGGGGAGCAGCATCTGCGCCCCAATCCATCAGGAATCCATCAGGCTAAGCGATTACTTCGCTTCCATCTCGCGGCGCACTTCGGAGCGCGCTTGCATGCGTGCTTCGGCCAAATCGGCTTCATGCTTATCGCGCAAGGTTTTGGCCAGCGTGAAGGTGGTGGTGATCAAATACAACCAGCTCACCAAGAGGAAAGCCTTGTACGTATCATTCACATTCATGCGCCACAAGCCCCAGGCCGTGAGCGTCATCGCGACGAAGAAGGCGGTGTATACCACCATCTTCCACATCGGTGTGTCGTTCTGTTTGTATTGGTTATCGCGCACAAATTTCGCCAAGAAGAACGCGGTAGACAAACAGAAGATGTAACCCATCACCATAAAAGCGCGATCCAAATCTTGGCCAGGCAACCAAGCCAAGCCCGTGCCGCAGAGAAACACGGCGAGCCCGAAAGAAATCCAGACCTGCATCTGCCATGCGCCAGTGTCGCGTTGAATGATAGGGTTGCTCATAAAGACCTCGTGTTGTTGAACATGTTGTGGAGTATGCAGGCAGATTATCACTTGCCAAGCCGCTGCTGCAAAGTGCCTCGAGGCAGCTTGATGAGTATTAAAAAATGATACTTCTGTGTGCCCCATGATCGTTCATCAAGCACTTTCTGGTTTCTAATTCAGGCATGGACACTTTTGACAACGATACTGGCACTGCCCCCGAACTCAGCAAAGAACCACGCTTGTGGCAAGGCGATGGTTGGACGGCCTTGGTGATAAAAAACGACGATGACGACGGCTGGGCGGTGGCCATGACGAAAGATGGCGCAGCTGAGCCCGCGTTGATTGGCCCGTGGACGATGGGGCGCGATAAGAAAAACCCCAAGCCGCTCGATAAATTCGCCTTCAGCAC
>JANMFP010000518.1:0-3767 GCA_031378135.1 Variovorax sp.
CGAAAAATATGATGTGATTTTGCAAGAGGCGGTGTATTTCAACCCCAAGCACGATATCACTGAGCGCGTGATTAAATCCTTGGATGCTTCGGGCGTGCGCTGAAGCTAAAAGCCTCAGCACGCACAAACCGCGGCAGAGGCAAAAGCAAACGCAGAGGCTCCCTTATGGCATCAACTGTTGGTGAAATCGCCCAAGCTTTGGGCGGTGTAGTGCACGGCGATGAATCTTTGATCATCCATCGCATTGTTCCGCTCAGTAGCGCGAAGGCGGGCGACATCAGTTTTTTAAGCCATCAGAAGTATGCGCACCAACTGGCGCAAACTCAGGCCAGTTGCGTGATCCTCACGGCGGAATCTGCCAAATTCGAAGACGGTATTCATGCTTGGGCAGTACAAGGTCGTGCTTGGATCGAAACCGATACCCCTTATCTTTATTTTGCCAAGCTAACGCAATGGTGGGTGCAAAAGCATATTGGTGCGGCACCCGCCGGTATTCATGCCACGGCGGTGATTGATCCGTCTGCGCAAATTGATTCATCGGCAACGGTGGGTGCATTGTGTGTGATCGGTGCCGATGCACGCATCGGAGCGAACACACATTTGGCTGCGCGCGTGACAGTAGGCGCAGGCTGTCAGATCGGCGCGCGTTGCATTTTGCACAGCGGCGTGGTGATCGGTGCAGATGGATTTGGCTTTGCGCCTCGCGCTGATAAATCGTGGGAAAAAATCGAGCAACTGGGCAACGTGCGTATTGGTGACGATGTTGAAATCGGAGCCAATACTTGCATTGACCGGGGTGCACTGGATGATACGGTGATTGAAGACGGCGTGAAGTTGGATAACTTGATTCAAATCGGGCACAACGAGCGCATCGGCAAACATTCGTCTGTCGCAGGCAACGCAGGCATAGCGGGCAGTGCCACGATTGGCGCTTACTGCACAATTGGAGGCAGTGCTGGCATCTTGGGGCACTTAAGTATCGCGGATCATGTACACATTTCCGCGATGACAACAGTGACGCGTTCCATCACTGAGCCAGGTTTGTACACCGGCTTCTTCCCGATCGACAGCAACGCCAATTGGGAAAAAAATGCGGTGACCCTGCGACAATTACACAAACTTCGAGAGCGCATTCGCGACCTTGAAAATAAACTCAAATCATCATGATGGATATTCACCAAATTCTGACCAAGCTACCGCACCGATATCCGTTCTTGCTGATTGATCGTGTGTTGTCGATCAACCCAGGCGTATCGATTCAAGGCTTAAAAAACGTTTCTATCAATGAGCCATTTTTCCCCGGGCATTTTCCGAAGCGTCCTGTGATGCCAGGCGTATTGATTCTCGAGGCATTGGCGCAAGCATCAGCATTGTTGGCGTTTGATGCGATGGGCGAAGGTGTTGAAAGTGATGCAGTGGTGTATTTCGTGGGGATTGATGGCGCGCGTTTCAAGCGTCCTGTTGAACCTGGCGATCAATTGCTTTTGAATTCCAAAATCGAGCGGAGCAAAGCAGGTATTTACAAATTCAATTGCACCGCTTACGTGGGCGACAGCCTTGCTGCGCAAGCTGATTTGATGTGCACCATGCGTAAGGTCTGATGGAGCTTTGAAATGACCGAGCCGCGCATTCACCCAACCGCAATTGTTCATGCGAGTGCGCAGCTCGACAGCTCAGTCACGGTGGGCCCTTACAGCACGATTGGCCCTCATGTCCAGATCGGCGCTGGTACAACAGTTGCAGCGCATGTGGTGATAGAAGGCCACACGCGCATTGGCCAGCACAACCGAATTTTCCAGTTCAACTCTTTGGGTGCGATCCCGCAAGACAAAAAATATGCAGGAGAGCCGTGCCGCTTAGAGATTGGCGATCACAACACGATTCGGGAGTTTTGTACTTTCAATATTGGCTCGCCGGGCGATGTGGGCGTGACGCGAGTAGGCGATCACAACTGGATCATGGCCTACGCTCATATCGCTCACGATTGCGTCGTGGGCAACCACACAGTACTTGCCAATAATGCGACGCTAGCCGGGCATGTGCATGTGGGTGATTACGTGACGCTCGGTGGCCTGTCTGGCGTGCATCAGTTCGTCAAAATCGGCACGCAAGCCATGGTGGGCTTTGCCAGCGCGATCACGCAAGACGTGCCGCCGTACATGCTGGTGGATGGCAATCCCTTGGCTGTGCGTGGCATCAACACGGTAGGGCTGAGGCGGCGTGGATTTACCGATGCACAGATTGCTGCTGTCAAGCGCATGCACAAAATCATTTACCGTGAGGGTTTGAGTTTTGAGCAAGCGAAGCTTGGCATCTTGGCTTTGCAGCAAGAGATGCCAGAGGCATTTGACGTGATCGCGCAGATGGCCCGCTTTCTTGATCAAGCCACGCGCGGTATTGCGCGCTAACAGCTTATGGTCACGATCGCATTGGTGGCTGGTGAGGCTTCGGGTGATCTGCTCGGTGGCTTGCTGCTTGATGGCCTCAAAGCGCGCTGGCCCGATGCGCAGTTCGTCGGCATCGGCGGGGCGCAAATGGAAAAGCGCGGCATGCAGGCCTGGTGGCCAAGCGAGAAACTTGCAGTGCGTGGGTATATTGAAGTGCTCAAGCACTATCGCGGTCTTGTGGCGATTCGCAACGAACTCAAAGCGCGCTTGTTGCACAATCCACCCGATATTTTTATCGGCATTGATGCGCCCGATTTCAACTTAGATCTGGAGCGCGATTTAAAGAGCGCGGGCATTCGCACGGCGCATTTTGTGAGCCCGAGCATTTGGGCTTGGCGGCCTGAGCGGATGGAGAAAGTGCGTGCTGCAGTGGATCATGTGCTGTGTATTTTTCCGTTTGAGAAAAAACTCTACGACGATGCAGGCATCCCGGCGACTTACGTGGGCCATCCACTCGCGCCGGTGATTCCGATGCAGCCTGATAAACATGCAGCGCGCGAGAAGCTGGGATTGAAGATGAGTGATACGGTCGTGGCCATGTTGCCCGGGAGTCGCGCGGATGAAATCAAATATCTCGCTTCAAGGTATTTTGGGGTTGTAGCCAGCATAAAACGTGCGCAGAGTGCTATTAAATTCATAGTTCCTTGTTTGCCTTCGCTCAAAGCACAGATTGAAGCTGCAGCCAAGAATGCTGGTGTTTTGTCGGATGTGCAGTTGCTTGATGGGCAATCGCACACCGCGCTGGCTGCTTGCGATGTGGCCTTGGTGGCCAGCGGTACGGCGACTTTGGAGGCTGCACTTTTCAAGCGTCCGATGGTCATTGCATACAACATGAACGTATTGAGCTGGCTCATGATGAAGAGAAAGCAAATGCAGCCTTGGGTGGGTTTGCCCAATATTTTGTGCGGTGAGTTTGTCGTGCCAGAGCTTTTGCAAAAACAAGCGACGCCGCAAGCGCTGGCTCAGGCGCTTCTTGCTTGGCTCGATTCGCCTGAAAAAATTGCCGCCTTGCAGCAGCGTTTTGTGCAGCTCCATGAAGAGCTTTTGCGTGATACGCCAAAGCTCGCTGCCGTCGCCATTGAATCCGTCTTGCAAGTGCGCTCAACTGACCGCTTGTTAGAGCGCTCCACTCATGCCGCGCTCAACTAATAATATGCCGCAAGCAATCAAGCGCGTGCCCAAACAGCCCGAGCTCATGGCATTGCCGCCCTTGCCAAAAGCACGCAAACGGCGTGCAGATGCGAAGCCAACAGCCAAGAAAAATGAGCCTGTAGCCCAGGTGGAGTTTGCGTGGGATGTTCCCGGTTTGATAGCGGGTGT